>JAEULC010000388.1 GCA_016792605.1 Rhodospirillales bacterium | reverse complement strand
CACCGTCCGCGACACCAAGCAGCTGATCGAGACGACCACGGCCACCACCGCGATGATGACCGGCCTGCTCGGCGCCGTGGCCGCGGTCAGCCTGCTGGTCGGCGGCATCGGGATCATGAACATCATGTTGGTGTCGGTCACCGAGCGGACGCGCGAGATCGGCATCCGCCTGGCGATCGGCGCGCTCGAGAACCAGGTGCTGCTGCAGTTCCTGGTCGAGGCCATCGTCATCTCGCTGTTCGGCGGCGTGATCGGCATCGTCGTCGGGCTGGCGCTGGCCGGCGCGGCCACGGCCGCGCTGGGCGTGCCGTTCCTGCTCGATCCGACCATCGTCCTGGTCGCCTTCGGCTTCGCGGCGATCGTCGGCGTGGTGTTCGGCTACTTCCCGGCGCGGCGTGCGGCCCGCCTGGATCCCATCGTGGCCCTGCGCCACGAATGAACCGGGCGCCTACAGGCGCCGCAGCGCCAGCACCGCGTTCAGGCCGCCGAAGGCGAAGCTGTTGCTGAGCGCCGCCCTGATCGGCGCCTGGCGCGCCTCGTTCGGCACGTAGTCCAGGTCGCAGGCCGGATCCGGGCGCTGGTAGTTCGCGGTCGGCGGGATCACGCCGTCCTTCAGCGCCATGGCGGCGGCCACCAGCTCCACCGCCCCCGCCCCGCCCAGCACGTGGCCGTGCATCGACTTGGTCGAGCTGATCATCAGCTTCGATGCGTGGTCGCCGAAGGCGCGTTTGATCGCCTTGGTCTCGGTCGAATCGTTCGCCAGCGTGCCGGTGCCGTGGGCATTGATGTAACCGATCTCCGACGGGTCGAGACCCGCGTCCTTCAGCGCCATGGCCATGGCGCCGGACGCGCCGACATCCGACGGCATGACGATGTCGCCCGCGTCCGCGGTCATGCCGAATCCCGCCAGCTCGCAGATGATGTCGGCGCCGCGTGCCTTGGCGTCCTCGTAGCGCTCGAGCACCGCGACGCCCGCGCCCTCGCCCAGCACCATGCCCTTGCGCCCGCCCGAGAACGGGCGGCAGGTGTCCGGCGCCATCACCCGGATCGCCTCCCAGGCCTTCAGCGTGCCGTAGGTCAGGCAGGCCTCGGTGCCGCCGGCGAGCGCCGCGCGGGCGCGGCCGCTCTTCACCATCCAGTAGGCGTCGCCGAAGGCGTGGTTGGCGGACGAGCAGGCGCTCGAGGTCGCGAAGCACGGCCCGGTGATGCCGAACTCCATGCTCAGATGGCTGGCGGCGGCGCTGATCATCATGCGCGGGATCGTCAGCGGCACCTGGCGCGACGAGCCGGTGCCGTTGTTGAACAGCCGCCCGTAGGCCTCCTCCAGCGTGTTCATGCCGCCGGCGCCCGTGCCGACGATCGCCGCCGTCTCGGCGCCGAGCCCGCCGTCGAATTTGATGCCCGACGCCTTCACCGCTTGGCGCGCAGCGACAAGTGCCAGCTGCGAGAAGCGATCGAGCAGCAGCAGCTTCTTTTCCTCGAAGTGCTGCGCCGGGTCGAAGTCCTTGATTTCGGCGACGACGCGGATGTTGAGCTTTTCGTGCGGCACGGTCGTCGTTGGGCCGATCGCGCTCGTGCCCGACTTCAGCGTCGACCAGAACGACGCGACATCGTTGCCCGGCGCCGCGATGCAGCCGAGCCCGGTGATGACGACGCGATGCATGCGTTTTCTGGCTTTCCCTAGGGTCAGCTCTTCGGTGCCGCTTCGCCCTGCTTCTCGGCGATCAGGCGGTTCACGCCGTCCACCACGTCGCGCAGGGTCTCGAGCTTGTAGGCCTCGTCGTTGTACGGCACGTAGACGTCGAACTCGTCCTCGATGGCGAACAGGATCTGGACCAGGTCGAGCGATTCGATCTTCAGCTCCTCCAGCCGCGTGTCCAAGGTCAGCTTGGACGCGTCCAGCTTCGCCTCCTTGGCGATGATCTCGACGATGCGATCAGCGATGTCCGCCATTTCGGTAAAGACCCCGTTCGTTCGTTGCTCAGCCGCCGCCCGAGGAGGCGAGCCGGCGTTCCAGCATTTTGAGACGCTTGCCAAAGTCCATCATCTCGCGCAGCAGCCGCGGCAGACGACGGAGGTTCATGTTTTCCTGCAGCTTCTCCGGAACCGGCCCGGCCGGGTAGCCAATGAAGATCGTCTCCGCGGGAACGTCCTGGCCGACCGCCGCCGCACCGCCGATCACCGCGTCATCGCCGATCTTGAGGTGGTCGCCGACGCCGGCCTGGCCGCCCAGCACGACGCGGTCGCCCAGGCGAACGCTGCCGGAAAGCCCGACCTGCCCCGCGATCAGGCAGTTCTCTCCCACGACGCAGTTATGCGCGATCTGCACAAGGTTGTCGATCTTGGCGCTGCGCTTGACCACGGTCTCGCCGAGGGTGGCGCGGTCGACCGTCGAGCACGCGCCGATCTCGACGTCGTCCTCGATTACCACCGTGCCCAGGGAGTGGATCTTGAGGATCGTGTCGTTGCGCGCCGTGACCTTGCTGTGGTTTGCCGACAGCGGCATCTCCGCCGAGCCCGGCTCGGGCGTCACGAAGCTGAACCCGTCCGCACCCAGGCAGGCATTGGCGTGCAGCACCACGCGATCGCCGATCCGTACCCGGTCGCCGATCCTGACCCCGGAATGCACCAGGCAGTCCTGGCCCAGCACCGCGTCGGCGCCGACCGTTGCCTGCGGCAGGACCTGGCTGCGCGCGCCGATGCGCGCCCGCGGCCCGACATAGGCGAGCGCGCCGACCGAGGCCGTCGCGTCGACCGCGGCCGACGGGTCGACGAAGGCCTGGGGATGGACGCCGGGGCCCTGCGCCGGCGCGGGCTGGAACAGGCGGGTGAGGACCGACAGGGCGACGCGGGCGCGCTTGACCGCGACATGGCCCGCAAGCCCGGCCAGCGCCTCGGGCGCCGCGTCCTCGGACACCACCGCGACGCGCGCCTTGGTTGCAGCCAGGTGCTTCAGGGCGCCCGGTTCGACCGCAAGCGCGACCTGGTCGGCGCGAGCCCGGGCGGGGTGGTCGACGCCGCAGACCGCGGCCGACGCGTCGCCGGACAGCCGCGCGTCGAGCGCCCGGGCGATCTCGCCCAGGGTCAGCATGCGTGGCGTCGCGCCATCGGTCATCCCTCTGTGTTTCCCCTCGTGCCCGGGGCGGCCCCGCCCCGTTCGGCCTGCCGGCAAGGCCCGGCGGCCGGGTCGCGTTCTAGCACGATTGCCGGGGCGTACCAACCGGCCAGCCTTTAAGGATTAAGGTATTTGAGCACCGCTTCGGCGGCTCCCTCCGTGGCCGGCTTGCCGGCGTCCAGCAGGGCCACCACCGCGCGGAAAGCGGCCTTCTGCGCCGCCCGGCGCTCTTCGTCGGCGAGCAGCCCGGCACAGGCCGCCGCCAGGCGGTCCGGCCGGCAGTCGCCCTGGAAGCGCTCCTCCACGACCGGCCGGTCGAGCACCAGGTTGACGATCGAGGCATGGCGCGCCTGGGCCATCAGCAGCACCAGCAGGTAGGACAAGAGCGGCCCCCGGTAGCAGACGATCATCGGCACGCCGGCGATCGCCAGGTCGACCGACACCGTGCCCGAGACCGCCAGCGCCGCCGTGCTGGCCGCCATGGCGGCGAAACGCTCGGCCTCGCCTTCGACCACCACCGGGGCGCAGCGCCAGAGGCGGGCGGCGTCGCGCACCGCGCCGGCGACCGGGTCGATCGTCGGCACGACGATCCTGAGGCCCGGAATCCGGTCCGCCAGCAGGTCCGCCGTGGCGCCGAAATCGCCGAGCGACCAGGCGATCTCGCTGCGCCGGCTGCCGGGCAGGACGCACAGTACCGGAGCCTCCGGGGCGATCCCGTGGCGCCGCCGGAAGTCCGCGCCGTCGCCCCTGCCGGCACCCGATTCGAGCGAGGGATGGCCGATGAAGGTGGCGCGCGCGCCGTAGCGGGCGAAGAACGCCGGCTCGAACGGCAGGATCACCAGCAGGCGGTCGAAGTACTTGGCCATCTTGCGCGCCCGCCACGGCCAGTAGGCCCAGGCCTGCGGCGCCTTGTACTGCACGACGGGAATGCCCGAGCCGCGCAGGCGCCGCGCCACGCCGCGGGCGAAGCCGCTGGCGTCGATGAACAGCACCACGGCCGGCCGCATCGCCCGGATCGTCTCGGCGGTCTCGCGCATCCGCCGCAGGATCGCCGGGATATGCGGGATCACCGAGGTCAGCCCGACCAGCGACAGCTCTTCCATCGGAAACCGGCTGTCGAGCCCCTGCGCCGCCATCGCCGGCCCGCCGACCCCGGCGAAGCGCAGCCCCGCCCGGCGGCCCTTGAGGATCGCCATCAGCCGGCCGCCAATCAGGTCGCTCGACGGCTCGCCCGCGACGACATAGACGAGGTCCGCGCTCACGACAGCGCGATCATCGGCGGTCATGGCCGTAGCGCAGGGCGAAGCACAGGAACTTCCAGATGAAGCCCGATTCGTCGAGCGTCGACCAGCGCGTCAGCACTGGCCAGTACTCCATCTGCCACAGGATGGAGAGCTGGAACTCGCGGCGGCTGGTGCTGAAGGTGATGGTGAGGGCCATGGCGCTCCTTGAAGGCCGGCACCTTAGCGGAATCCCGTGCGCCGGGCATCGCCAACCGCTTTGCGCCCCCCGGCCGGTCTGGTAGGGTCGCCCGCCAGCACGATTTCGAGGAACAGGCAGGAAAATCGGCGCATGACGCAGGCCGTGGACGAATCGCGCGACCCGCGCTGGGTCGACATGACCCCGGCGGAGGCCGCGGCCCACCCGCTGCACGGGCTGGGCGTGGCCGGCATCGTGCTGTTCGTGGGCTTCCTGTGGTGCGCGCTCGGCTGCCTCGCCCGCGTCGGCCTCTTGGTCTACGGCCTGGTCCTGGGCGACG
>JAEULC010000365.1 GCA_016792605.1 Rhodospirillales bacterium | reverse complement strand
CTACCTGCAGGAAGGCTTGCAGTACAAGGTCTCGCCCGACTGGCAGCACGTGGACTCGATCCTGTGCGACCAGACCACGCGCGAGATGGAAGTCTGGGTCAACCCGGCCGCGACGCCCCGGGGCGGCAAGATGACGGTCGATTTCGCGCTGGTCATGAACCAGCAGCCGGTCGCCCAGACCACGATCGAGCGCGACATGGCCGGCGGCACGGGCCGCGGCTTCACCCACCTGGTTGACCGCGACTTCACGCTGGTGATCAACCGGACCTGCCGGTAGCGGCCCCCTACCCCCGCCCGAACAGCCGCGCGAGCCAGGCCTTCACGACCGCCCAGAGCATCGAGCCGGTATCGAGCTGCTTCGGCGCCGCCGTGCTTCCGGCGAGCGCCGCTTCGGCGTTGCGGGCGAACTGGACGGTGAGACGCGAGACGAAGTCCTGCACCAGGCTCGTCCGGCCGAACTGGGCCAGCGGGCCGGCAAGCCCGAACTGCAGAAGGATGACGACGCGCGTCGCCTTGCCGTCGGCGAGCGGCGTCAGCGTGTAACGCACTTCGCCCTCGGCGCGCGTTGCGCTGCGCCTGTCGCGTCCCGTGCCGAGGATGGTGCCGATGCGCTGGGCGGGGTCGGCGCGGAAGGATGCCTCGCCCTCGAAGGACGCACTGATCGGGCCGAACTTGGCGGTGACGCGCCCCCTGGCGCGGTCGCCACCCGCGTAGTCGACCAGCTCAGCACCCGGCATGCAGGGCGCGACGCGGGCCAGGTCCTGGAACAGCGCCCAGACCTTGTCGGGCGCGTGCGGCAGGTCGATCCGCTGCTCGAGCGTGGTCCAGCCGGCGCGGCCCGCCGGTGCTGCGGCCGGCGGCACGGCGGCAGATGGCGTCACGGCGACGACCGCCTTTGGCGCGGGTGCAACTTCCGCTGGAAGCGGCTCGCCGATCACGCGCTGGATCGCGCGCAGGATGCCGACATAGCCGGTGCAGCGGCAGAGATTGCCGCTCATCGCGTGCCGGATGGTCGCGAGGTCGGCGCCCGGCTTGCGTCGGATCAAATCGCGCGCGGCGATCAGCATGCCCGGGGTGCAGTAGCCGCATTGCAGCGCGTGCTCCGCCGTGAAGGCCTGGCGCAGCTTTTCCATCAGCGGATCGTCGTCGAAGCCCTCGATCGAGCGCACCTGGGCACCGTCGCAGGCCACGGCTAGGTTGATGCAGGAGCGCGCGATCTGGCCGTCGACCTCGACGGTGCAGGCGCCGCACACCCCGTGCTCGCAGCCCGTGTGGGTGCCGGTCAGCCGGAGATGGTCGCGCAGGAAATCGGCCAGCGACAGGCGCGGCTCGACGGTCTTCTTTACCGCCTTGCCGTTGATCGTGAGCTCTACCGGGATCATCGCGCGTAAGCCTGCGCGAGCGCGCGCTCCACCGCGACGACATGGAGCTGGCGGTCGACCGAGTCCATGGCAGGCGCGGCGGCTTCGATCTCGGCGCGGGTCAGCGTCGGCGTGCTGTCGAAGGGCAGCTTCGCCGCCAGGCTCTCCAGCACGACAGGCGCGCCGCCGACCGCGCCCATGACGACGCGGCGGTAGTCGCGCGCGGGATCGAGCACGACCGCGCCGATGGCATCGGCGAACTCGCCCGGCTTGCGGCAGATCTTGTAGTAGCCCCAGCGGGCGCGATCCGAGAGGCTGGGGATCGAGATCGCGGTCAGCATCGCGCCGTCGCCCAGCGCGGTCGCGAAGGCGCCGGTCATGAACCCAGCCATCAGGGCGGTCGACGTGCCACCGCCGCGCGCGATCGTCAGCGTGGCATCGAGCGCGGTCAGCGCCGTCACCCAGTCGGCCGCCGGATCGGCATGGGCGAGGCTTCCGCCCATCGTGCCCCTGGTGCGCACCGCACGGTAGGCGATATCCGCCGCCACCCGGCGCAGCATGCCACGCGTCGTGTCGGGCACCTGGCCGTCCTCGATCGAGGCGTGAGTCGTCATTGCGCCGAGGACGAGCGCGTCGCCGCGCTGCTCGATGCGCCGCAACTCATCGACCCGGCGCAGGTCGACCAGCAGGCCCGGCCGCGCCAGGCGCAGGTTCAGCATCGGCCCCAGCGACTGGCCGCCGGCGAGCGCCCGCGCGCCGTCGCCGCCCAGCGCCTTCAGCGCGCCGGGCAGATCGGCCGGGCGCGTATAGTCGAACGGCGCCGGCTTCACTTACTTCTTCGCCGCGTCCGGCTTGGGCGCCTTGGCCTCGGTCGGGCCGCCGGCCTCGCGCCAGGCCTTGAAGCCGCCATGGATGTGGGCGACGGGCTTCAGCCCCATGTCCTGGGCCGTCTTGGCGGCGAGCGCCGAGCGCCAGCCGCCGGCGCAGAAGAATACGAAGCTCTTGTCCTCGGCGAAGACCGGCTTGTGGTAGGGGCTGGCCGGGTCGATCCAGAACTCCAGCATCCCGCGCGGGCACGACACGGCGCCGGGCACGATGCCCTCGCGCTCCTGCTCGCGCGGGTCGCGCAGGTCGACCAGCACCACGTCGGCGCGGCCATGCTGCTGGATCGCCTCGGCCGGCTGCAGGGTCTTGATCTGCGCCAGCGCCTCGTCGACAAGCTGGCGGTATCCCTTGACGATATTTTGCGGCACGGTCATTCCCTTCGAGCGAGGCTTGGGTGGCACGGACCATGCTAGTCTCCTGCCGAGCGTCAGACAATTTCCACCATAGCCGAGCCCTATCGCCATGCAATCCGCGCGTTACGACGTCATCATCGTGGGCGGCGCCGCCGTCGGCAGCTCCACGGCCTACCACCTCGCCGCGATGGGCTTCCCCGCCGATCGCGTCGCGGTGATCGAGCGCGACCCGACCTACAGCGAGGCGGCGACGCCGCGTTCGCTGGGCGGCATCCGGCAGCAGTTCACGACGCGCGAGAACATGCTGATGTCGCGCTACGGCATGGAGTTCGTGACGTCGATCGGCGACCACCTGGCGGTGGATGGCGACGTGCCCGACGTGGGCTGGAAGGAGCAGGGCTACCTGTTCCTGGCCAGCGACAAGGGGCTGGAGTCGCTGCAGCAGAACCACGCGACGCAATTGTCGATCGGCGCCCAGGTCGAGATCCTGGACCCCGCCGCGCTGAAGGCGAAGTTCCCCTGGATCAACCCCGAGGGCCTGGCCGCCGGCAGCTTCGGCTTCAAGGGCGAGGGCTGGGTCGACCCCTACGCCCTACTGCAGGCCTTCAAGCGCAAGGCAAGGTCGCTGGGCGTGAAGTACTACGAGGACGAGGTGGTCGGCGTCGACAAGAGCGGCGGGAGGATCGCCGGCGTCACGCTGAAGAGCGGCGCCAAGCTCGCATGCGGCACGCTGATCAACACCGCCGGGACGCGCGGACACATGCTGGCGCAGATGGCCGGGGTCGACGTGCCGGTGCGGCCGCGCAAGCGCATCATTTACGTGTTCGACTGCCGCGAGCCGCCGCCGAAGGCACCCCTGACCATCGACACCAACGGCGTGTTCTTCCGCCCCGAGGGACCGAGCTTCGTCTGCGGCGTGTCGCCCGAGGAAGGCAACGACCCGGACTGCCTGGACTTCGAGATCGACTACAGCTTCTGGGAAGAGCTGGTGTGGCCGACCATCGCCAACCGCGTGCCGGCGTTCGAGGCGGTGAAGCTGGTCCGCGCCTGGGCCGGCCACTACGACTACAATATCCTCGACCAGAACGTGATCCTGGGCCCGCACCCGGACTGCCCGACGATGCTGCTCGCCAACGGCTTCAGTGGCCACGGGCTCCAGCAGTCGCCGGCCGCGGGCCGCGCGCTCGCCGAACTGGTGATCCATGGCGGCTATCGCAGCCTGGATCTGACCCGCTTCGGCTACGAGCGCGTGCTGAAGAACGACCCGATCGTCGAAGCGAACGTCTGGTAGCGATCCTAGTCGCCGTGGCCGTTCGGGTGCTTCTCGTGCCAGCGCCAGGCATGCTCGACGATCGTGCGTAGCGCGCCGTACTGCGGATTCCAGCCCAGGTCGCGCTTGATCGCGGTCGGGTCGGCCACCAGCACGGCGGGATCGCCCGACCGGCGCGCGCCCTGCTTCACCGGCACCTTGCGGCCACCGACCTCCTCGACCGCGCGGATCACCTCGCGCACGGAATTGCCCGCGCCCGTGCCGAGGTTGTAGCGCACGCTCCTGGTCTTCAGCGTGTCGAGCACGCGGATGTGCGCGTCCGCCAGGTCGAGCACGTGGATGTAGTCGCGTATGCCCGTGCCGTCCGGCGTCGGATAGTCCTCGCCGAACACGGTGATCTCGGGCCGGCGGCCCAGCGCCGCCTGGATCACCAGCGGGATCAGGTGCGTCTCG
>JAEULC010000342.1 GCA_016792605.1 Rhodospirillales bacterium | reverse complement strand
ACGTCGCGATGTCCACGGCGACGGCAGCGGAGCAGCGCTTCGCCGGGATCGTCGAGAACCTGCGGGCTCAGCTGCGCCGCCAGGCGGATGCCATCGCCGAGGCGGAGAGCGTGATCGCCGACAAGGCCGACGCCGTCGCGGCCGAGGTGAAGAAGACCAGCGCCGGCATGGCCGGCGAGGCCGCCGCCGCGGCCCAGGCCGCCGCGGCGAGCTTCGCCCGGGCCGACGAGGAGATGCGCCAGCGCCTCCGCGCGCAGGCCGACGCGGTCGCCGGCGCAGAGGCGCTGATGGCCGACAAGGCGCGCCAGGTTGCCGCCGAGGTGAAGCAGGTCGGCGAGGGCCTCGCCGGCGAGGCCGCCGCCGCCGCCGCGGCCGCAGTCGCGAGCTTCGCGCGCGCCGACATGGAGATGCGCCAGCGCCTGCAGTCGCAGGCGGTCGCGGTCGCCGAGGCCGAGGCGCAGGTGGTGGAGAAGGCGCGCGCGGTCGCCGCCGAGATCAAGACCGTCACCGTGGGCATGGCGGACGAGGCCGCGACCGCGGCGTCGACCGTCGCCCAGAGCTTCGCCCGGGCCGACGAGGAGCTGCGTCGTCGCGCGCAGGACCTGTCGGTGGCGCTCGATCGCAGCGCCGAAGGCTGGTCGGCCGGCTTCGCCGCGGCGGAGATCGACCTGCAGCGCCAGGCCGCGGCGCTGGAGCAGGAGGGCCAGGCGACGGGACGGCGCATCGCCGACAGCTTCGCCGGCGCCGCCGACCTGGTACGGCGCCATACCGAGGAATCGGTCGCGATGTCGCTCGACACGCGCGACCGCCTAGTGCGCAACCTCGGCTCGGTCGGCGAGGAGATGCGCCGGCGGGCCGAGGAGATGGTGCAGGCGGCCGACGCGGCCGGCGCCCGCGTGGCCGAGAGCCTTGCCCAGGCCGGCGACGACGTGCAGAAGCGCGCCGAAGCGCTCGCCGGCGAGGCGCGCGGCATGGCGATGCAGATATCCGCTACGTTCGTCACGGCCGGGGACGGCATCCGGCTTCACGGCGAAAGCGTGGTCGGCACGGCCGCCGAGGCCGGCGAGCGGATGCTGGCGGCGTTCACCGCCAACGGCCAGGCGATCCGCCAGGAGGCCGAGTCCATGGTCGGGGCCGCCAACGCCGCGGCGATGCGCGTGGCCGCTACCTTCACCAGCAGCGGCGAGGCGCTGCAGCAGCATGCCGAGGACATGGCGGCGGCGACCGGCGACCTGGTGAAGCGCGTCAACGCGGCGCTGGACGACGGCGGCGAGTCCTTCCATCGCAAGGCCGAGGACCTGGTGGCGACGACCAGCGACGCGGCAACCAGGCTGGGCGCGGCGCTGGAGGCGAGCGCCGAGGACATCCGCCGCCGCACCAGCGAGATCGTCATCACCAGCACCGCGGCGGCCGACAGCGTCGCCGGCCGCTTCGCCGAGGCCGCAAGCACGCTGGTCGGCAAGGCGCGGGAGATGGAGGCGCGGGTCGAGGACGCGGCGCTGCGCGCGACCGAGCGCTTCGCGACCGCCGCCGAGACGATCACCGGCCAGTCGCGCGAGGCCGAGACCCGGGTCGGCGAGGCGGCGATGCGCGCCGTCGGTCGCGTCGCGGACGCCTCGGGCATGATCGGCGAGCAGGCGACGGCGCTGGAGGCGCGCTTCGACCGCGCCGCGGCGCAGATGGGCGGCCGCGTGACCGAGAGCGCCGGCGCCATCGCCGAGCGCGCGCGCGAGATGGAGCAGCGCGTCGCCGACACGGCGATCGCCATGGTGCGCAAGTTCGGCGAGAGCGGCCAGGCGGTCGAGGACCAGACCCGGGTGCTGGAGACGCGGATCGAGGATGCGGCGACGCGCGTCGCCGCGCGCTTCATGGAAACCAGCGGCGAAATCCGCCACGCCGCCGAGAGCATGCTGGAGCAGGCGTCGACGACGTCGAACCGCGTCGTCACCGCCTTCGCCAAGGGCAGCGAGGACCTGCGCCGCCATGGCGATGCGGCGGCGTCGGAGGCCGAGGCGGTCGTGGCGCGCATGACCGGCACGATCACCGGCAGCGCCGACGAGATGCGCCGCCGCACCGAGGCGCTGGCGACCGAGGCCGCCGCCGCCGTGAAGCGCATCGCCGAGGCGTTCAGCGGCGGCACCGAGACGATCCGGCGCGAGAACGAGCAAGTCGTGGCGGACGGCGAGGCGTCGGCCCAGCAGTGGCGCCAGGCCCTGGTCTCGGCCTCGGACCATATCCGCGAGAGCACCGAGCTGCTTGCCAGCCGCATCGCCGGCGCCTCGGAACGCATCGTCACCGATGCGGCCGGCGCCGCGGCGCTGATCGCCGCCAACTTCGCCCAGAGCAACGACGAGGTGCGCCGCGGCGCCGAGGACGTGGTGGGCGCGGTTTCGGGCGTGGCCCAGCGCATGACCAGCGAGTTCGACCGGGTCGGCGCCACCCTGTCGCAGAATACCCAGGCGCTGGCCGACGAGGCGATCGCCGCCTCTGGCCGCATCGCCCAGGGCTTCGGCGAGCAGGCGCTGCGCATCCGTGCCGAGAGCGACGCCCTGGTGGGCATCTCCGGCAAGGCGGCGGCCGAGATCGGCGACCTCGGCACGGCGCTCGGCCGCCACATCGCGGTGCTGTCCGCGGCGTCCGATCGCGCCACGGCCAAGGTATCGACCGCGGGCGAGAGCCTGCGCACCCAGTCGAGCATGCTGGTCGACGCCGCCGAGCACGCGGCGACGCGCGTGACCATGATCGGCGAGACGATCCGCGAGTACGCCCGCGACCTGACCGGCGTGACCGAGAAGGCGCAGGCGAGCGTCCAGGACCTGAAGGAGAACTTCGTCGACAACCGCGTGAAGCTCGACGACGCGGCGACGCGGGCGACGATGCAGGCGCGCTCGATCGCCGACGCGCTGGAACGCCAGGCCGCGGCGCTCAACGCGGCCGCCGACCAGGCGGCGCTGCGCTCCAACGAGACGCGCGAGAACCTGCGGCTGGAATCGGAAACGATCCTGGCGATCTCGGAGCGCGCGCAGGGCCGCACCGGCGACATCCGCGCCGACCTGCAGCGGCTCGGCGAGGAGATCCTGGCGACGACGGACCGGGTCGCGAACAAGGGCCGCGAGATCGCCGAGTCCTACCGCGAGCATACCGAGAACCTGTTCGACCGCTCCGAGCAGCTCCTGGAGCGGATCGAGGGCGCGGGCGACGCGCTCGGCAAGCAGTCGGAGACGCTGATCGCCGCGACCGACGTGGCGACCGGCACCGTGCGCTCGGCGATCGAGGAGCTCGACCAGCGCGGCGTCGAGCTCGGCAAGCGCACCGAGCAGGCGCTGGAGCGGGTTCGCGAGCTTGGCCGTCAGCTCAGCGCCGAGGCGCAGGGCATTTCCTCGGCCGCCGACGCCGCCTCGGGCCAGATGCAGGACGCGGGCGAGGCCTTGCGGGCGCGCAGCCGCGACCTCGCCGACGCCTATGGCCAGGCGGCGACGCGCCTGCGCCAGCTATCGGAGAGCTTCTCGGGCCAGGCCGTCACGCTGGCGGAATCGACCGAGCGTACGGCCGAGCGCGTGGGCCAGATCGACCGCGCGGTGCGCGAGCAGGCCACGATGATGATCAAGGCCGCCGAGCAGGCGGTCGAGCATGCCTCCAAGGCCACCGAGGCGTTCCGCCTCCAGGCCGACACGCTGAAGAAGTCGAGCGACCTGGCGCTGAACCAGATCAACGCGATCGAGGACAAGAAGGCCGAGGCGCGGCGCGATGCCTTTCTGCGCTCGGCCACCTACGTCGTCGACAAGCTCAACCAGCTCGCCATCGACCTCAACCGCGTGCTCGAGACCGATATCCCGCGCAGCGTGTGGAAGGCGTTCTACGACGGCGACAAGACCGCCTTCACCAAGCGCCTGCTCGGCAGCGCCGCGATCCGCGACCTGGCGCGCATTAAGCAGAAGTTCGAGACCGACACCGACTTCCGCAGCTACGTCTCGCGCTACGTCAACGAGTTCGAGGCGCTGATGGAGCAGACCCGGAAGTGGGACTACGACAACCTGATCGGCCAGGCCTTCCTGGGTGCCGATATCGGCCGGCTCTACACGCTGATCTGCCGCGCGCTGGACCGGCCGATGAAGTAGCGGCGGTCAGCTGGCGAGGGCCAGCGGCCGGCGATCGGCGTTCGGCTTCGCGGCCGGGACATCGGCGCAAACGATGCGGTTGCGGCCCTCGTGCTTGGCGCGATAGAGCGCCGCGTCGCTGCGCACCACCAGAGCCGCCTCGGATTCGCCGAAGGGCTCAAGATCGGTAGCCACGCCGATGCTCACATGGACGTAGGCGCCCGGCTCGGCCGGTTGCGGCAGCCGCAGATCGTGGATCGCCTTCTGAATGTGCTCCGCGACCCGCCGGGCGCCCGCCGGATCGGTTTCGGGAAGAATGACCGCGAACTCCTCGCCGCCATAGCGGGCCGCTAGGTCGATCGGGCGGTGCAGCGCGCCGGCGATCGCGGCGGCAAGGCGCTGCAGGCAGCGATCGCCGGCCGGGTGGCCCAGGCCGTCGTTGTAGGCCTTGAAGTGGTCGACATCGATCATCAGCAGGGAAATCGGGCGCTGCTCGCGTCGCGCATGTAGCCACTGCTGCTGCAGGGTCGTGTTGAAGCGTCGGCGATTGGCCAGCCCGGTCAACCCGTCGATGTCTACCATCGCCCGCAGCCTGGCCTGCATGGCGACCAGCTTGGCGTAGAGCAGGGTCATCTCGTGCAGGAAGGCCAGCAGGACGGCTCCCGCGCCGGCCAGGCTGATCGCCGGCGCGAGATACCAGCCGAGCGCATAGCGCTGCCGCGCCACGGCGATCAGCACGGTCGACAACGCGAAGGCAAGGGTCGCGACCGGCAGCCAGAGCTGCAGGAGCGTGCGCGAGCGCAACAGGACCAGCACGGCGGCCAGCGCCGCGAAGTTCGCCGCCAGCGTACCCAGTCCGACCGAGGTCAGGACGGCGCCGCTGTAGTCGAGGCCGTCGATCAGCGGCGGCAGCCGGTCGCCGGCATTCAGCAGCAGCGCGCCAAGCCCAATGCTGGCGGCTGCAACCGCCGCCGCCGCGGCGATCGCGGGCGCGAACAGCCAGCTCGAGTTGGCCCTGCGCAGCTTTCGCCGCTCGGCCAGCGCGTAGGCGATGGCGATCAGCGGAAATCCCGCGTGCCATGCGATCCACAGCCAGCCCGACGCCTGCGGGTCGGCCGCGACCAGGGTGCCGGAACCGGGAAAGCTGATCAGGTAGAAGCCAACGATCACGGCGCTATAGAGGTAGCCGCCGCCGAGGATGGCGCTGGCGTAGCTGCCCGACACGAGAAACTGCCCGAACAGCACGTAGCAGGTCATCAAGTTGACCAGCACGGCCGCCGTGCAGATCACCGGGACATACCAGTCGATCGCCGGCCATGGCCTGCTGGCGAACGGTATCGCGGCCGTGCCCAGGATCAGAAGGGCGCCGGCGACAAGCCAAGCGGCGCGGCGCGCGCCGGGAGTCGGTCTGACGAAAATGATCGTGGCCGGTGTCATGACCGCGACACGGTGACCCCGACTCATTGCCAATGGGTTTAAAATGCTGGGGTGCTGGACTCTTTTCGCCGGGCGCATCTACAAATCGGCCCGGTTTCGCCTATCCGAAAGGTTAGGTTGCGGCTAAGGGCCGCGCCAGGGCGTAGCGGCGAAGCCCAAGAAGCGGCGGAACCAGCCCGACGCGACCAGGTCCTTGGCCGCCGCCAGGTCCGGCGCCAGGAACCGGTCCTGGTCGAGGAACCTCACCCGGGCGCGGATCGCGCCCATCGCTTCCTGCAGCTTGGCGCTAGTCTTGAGCGGCTGGCGGAAGTCGACGCCTTGGGCCGCGCCCATCAGCTCGACCGCGACGATGCCCGCGGTGTTGTCGGCCATGTCGCCCAGCCGCCGCGCGGCGAAGGTCGCCATGCTGACATGGTCCTCCTGGTTGGCCGAGGTCGGCAGGCTGTCGACCGAGGCGGGGTGCGCCAGCGACTTGTTCTCCGAGGCCAGCGCGGCCGCCGTGACCTGCAAAATCATGAAGCCCGAGTTTAGCCCCGGCTTGGCGACCAGGAAGGCCGGCAGGGTGCTGAGGTTGGCGTCGACCAGCAGGGCGATGCGCCGCTCGCTGAGCGAGCCGATCTCGGCGATGGCGGTGGCGAGCGCGTCGGACGCCATGGCGATCGGCTGGGCGTGGAAATTGCCGCCCGACAAGATCTCGCCCTCGCGCGGGAAGACCAGCGGGTTGTCGGACACGGCGTTGGCCTCGCGCAGGAACACGCCCGCGGCGAAGCCGATCACGTCCAGGCAGGCGCCCATGACCTGCGGCTGGCAGCGAAGGCTGTAGGGATCCTGCACCCGGTCGCAGTCGACATGCGATTTGCGGATCGCGCTGCCGCGTGTCAGTGCGCCCAGCATCTTCGCGACCGCGGCCTGGCCCGGCTGGCCGCGCACCTCGTGGATGCGCCGGTCGAACGGCGTGTCGCTGGCCAGCATCGCGTCGCCCGACAGCGCGCCGGCGACGATCGCGGCCGAGAACACGTCCTCGGCGGCGAACAGCCCGGCCAGCGCCAGGGCGGTCGAGACCTGGGTGCCGTTCAGCAGCGCCAGGCCTTCCTTGGCCGCGAGGGTCAGCGGCTTCAGTCCCGCCGCTTTCAGCGCCGCCATCGCCGGCAGCACGCGGCCGCCGACGCGCGCCTCGCCGACGCCCAGCAGCAGCGCCGAGAGATGCGCCAGCGGCGCCAGGTCGCCCGACGCGCCGACCGAGCCCTTGCTCGGGATGCAGGGATAGACGCCGGCGTTCAACAGCTTCGCCAGCGCCTCGATCACCTGCTTGCGCACGCCGGAATGGCCGCGCGCAAGGCTGGCGATCTTCAGCACCATGACCAGGCGCACGACCTCGTCGCGGAGCAGCGGCCCGGTGCCCACCGCGTGCGACAGCACCAGGCGGCGCTGCAGCTCGGACAGGTCTGGCTTGGAGATGCGCTGCTTCGCCAGCAGGCCGAAGCCGGTGTTGACGCCGTAGACCGCCTCGTCGCCCGCGGCCAGCGCCGTCACCGTGGCGGCCGACGCCGCGACCTGCTTCCAGACGACCGGCGCGATCACCACGCGGACGGGCTGCTCGTAGGCCTGCCGCAGAAGGGGAAGGGTAAGCCTGCCCGGCCGCAAGGTGATGCGCGTTGCCATCGAAGCCGCCTGTTACAGTTTCTGGATGTGCAGCCCGCCATCGATCGGGAAGGCGGCACCGGTGGAGAAGGGAATCGCGCCGCTGGCCAGCGTCGCCGCCGTACCGGCAATGTCGCCGACCTGGCCCCAGCGCGCGATCGGGAACAGGCCCTGGGCGATGAGCTGGTCGTAGCGCTCCTTCGCCGGCGCGGTCATCTCGGTCGCGATCACGCCGGGCTGGATCTCGTAGCAGTGGATCCGGTGCTCGGCCAGGCGCAGCGCCCAGAGCTTGTTCATCATCGTCAGGGCGGACTTCGAGATGCAGTACTCGGCGCGGTTGATCGACGCCATAAAGGCGTTGCATGAGGACAGCGTCACGATCGAGCGATGCGGGTCGTTCTCGGACCGCGTCTCCTTCACCATGCGCCTGGCCGCCGCCTGGGTCAGGAAGAACGTGCCGCGCAGGTTGACGCTGTGCAGCCGGTCGAAGCTCTCGGGCGTCACGTCCAGCATGTCGCCGCGCACCTTCACCTGCGCGCCGGCATTGTTCACCAGGCAGTCGAGCGTGCCGAAGCCGTCCCACACCTTGCCGAGCAGCGCTTCGTGGCTCTGGATGTCGGCGATGTCGCCCAGCAGGAACTCGGCCCGGCGGCCCATGGCCTTGATCGCGGCGAGCGTGCGCTCGGCGTTTTCATCGCGCTCCAGGTCGGCGATGGCGACATCGAAGCCGCGCCCGGCCAGCGCCTGGGCGATGGCGGCGCCGATGCCGCGGCGGCCACCGGTTACCAGGGCGATGGGGTTGCGTGCGGAACTGGACATAATACGGAGGTCTCCCCTCGGGAACTCTTGATGGCGCGGAATGCCGCGCGGACGGGCCGGGACTTTGGCTTAACTATTGGCCGGGGTGCAACCCGTGTTGGCGTGTTTGTTGCTATGCATTCCGCGACTGGCTAGGGTTCGCCCAATAGCGGCCGCCCGCCAACACTAGGGGAATTGCCGCTCGGGTTACAGAGGAGGTCGGGTCAGATGGTTGCATTGCGCATTCTTAAGGCGACGACGGCGGGCATGGTGCTCGCAATGGCGTCGATCGGCGGGGCCTGGGCGCAGTCCGCGCCCAAGGTCGTCATCGGCATGAGCGGGTGGACCGGATTTGCGCCGATCACGCTGGCCAAGGAGAAGGGCATCTTCAAGAAGAACGGCGTCGAGGTCGAGATCAAGAAGATGCCCGCCCAGGCGCGCCACGTGGCCATGGCGGCCGGCGAGGTGCAGGCGATCGCCACCACGGTGGACACCCACATCACCTATGTCGCGGCCAACGTGCCGGTCACGCAGGTGCTGGTTCTCGACAGCTCGACCGGCGGCGACGGCGTGATCGCCAAGGACACGGTCAAGACCTTCGCCGACCTGAAGGGCAAGACGGTCGGCGTCGACAACCCCGGCGCGGTTTCCTATTTCTGGTTCGCCTATCTCCTGAAGAAGAACGGCATGAAGATCGGCGACGTGAAGGTCACCAATCTCGGGCCGCAGCCCGCCGCCAACGCCTTTGCGGCCGGGCAGGTCGAGGCGGCCGTGACCTACGAGCCGTACATGAGCGGTGCGTTGAAGCAGACGCCGGGCGGGAAGATCGTGATCTCGTCCAAGGAGACGCCGGGCGTCATCATCGACACGCTGGCGATGCAGCCCGACTTCATCAAGAAGAACCCGCAGGCGGTGCGCGGAATCGTCAAGTCGTGGTACGAGGCGCTGGAGTTGATCAAGAAGGATCCGGCCGACGCGAACAAGGTCATGGGCGCCGACGTGAAGCAGTCGGCAGAGGACTTCGCCAGGTCGGCGGCGCTGGTCACCTGGTACGACCGGGTGCTCAACAACAACTACTTCACCTACACGATGCCGGGCTTCATGAAGGAAGCCGCCGACATCCTGCTCGAGGCCGGGGTGATCAAGAAGATGCCCGACCTGGCGCCGCTCGCCGATGCCGGCTTCCTGAACTAGGGAAGCCGACGCGCGACGAGGCATCCGGCCTTGTTCGAGCCGCTGAAGCCGATACCCCCGGGGCTGCGCATCGCCCTGGGGGTATTGTTCTTCGTGCTGTTCTTCGCCGCCTGGGCCGGGGTCACCTTCGGCGGGCTGGTGCGACCGCTGTTCCTGGCCGACCCGCTGAAGACGCTGCAGGCCGGCGTCACGCTGTTCGTCGAGTTCAACTTCATCGGCGACATCGCGATGACGATCTGGCGCGTCGTCGGCGGCTTCGTGATCGCGGCGGCAATCGGCGTTCCTCTCGGCATCGCCATGGGCGCGTTCAAGCCGGTCGAGGCGCTGTTCGAGCCCTTCATCTCCTTTGCCCGCTACCTGCCGGCCTCGGCCTTCATCCCGCTTCTGATCCTGTGGGCGGGAATCGGCGAGGCCCAGAAGCTTTCGCTGATCTTCATCGGCAGCTTCTTCCAGATCGTGCTGATGGTCGCGGTCACCGTCGGCGCCACGCGCATGGACCTGGTCGAAGCGGCGCGGACCCTGGGCGCGGACCGGTCGGGCGTGGTCAGGCGGGTGATCCTGCCGGGCTCCGCCCCGGCGATCGCCGAGTCGCTGCGCCTGGTGCTGGGCTGGGCCTGGACCTACGTGATCGTCGCCGAGCTGATCGGCGCGTCGAGCGGCATCGGCCACATGATCATGGATTCGCAGCGCCTGCTCGACAC
>JAEULC010000324.1 GCA_016792605.1 Rhodospirillales bacterium | reverse complement strand
ATCCGCTGCCGTACGCCCCGAAACCATTCATGATTTCAGCGGCTTCCCGCGGCCCCTGTACGACATGCGCTACCCCGCGCCGGGATCGCCGGACCTGGCCAAGGGCGTACAGGCGCTGCTGGTCCAGGCCGGATTTACGTGCAGCATCGACCCCGGCCGCGGCCTCGACCACGGCGCCTGGGTGCCGTTGAAGCTGATGTATCCCGGGGCCGACATCCCTGTGCTGCAGCTTTCGGTGCAGCCCGACCGCGACCCCGCGCACCACGTCGCCATCGGCTGCGGCTTGGCCGCGCTGCGCGCCGAGGGCGTCCTGATCCTCGCCAGCGGCAGCGCGATCCATAACCTGCGCGCCTTGCGCTGGGGCGGCACCGAGCCCGAGGCGTGGGCAAAGGATTTCGGCGCCTGGCTGGACCGGGGCGTGGCCGCGGGCGACACGGCGGCGCTGGTCGACTACCGCGTCCGCAACCCGAACAGCGCCAAGGCCCATCCGACCGACGAGCACTTCCTGCCGTTGTTCGTGGCGCTCGGCGCCGGAGGCGCCGGCAAAGGCGAGATGCTCTTCAACGGCTTCACCCACGCCAATTTGGGCATGCACGCCTATGCGTGGGGGTAAAACGCGTCCGCACTAAAATGCCATTCTCCGTCATGCCCGGGCTTGACCCGGGCATCCATGCCGATCGGATCGCGTGGGCAGAAGCATGGATGGCCGGGTCAAGCCCGGCCATGACGAAAGAAAATGAATACCCTGCCAGAATCAGTAGGTCGCGCGGCCGCCGGAGATGTCGAAGACGCCGCCGGTCGTGAACGAGCAGTCGGGCGAGCTGAGCCAGCCGACCAGCGCCGCGATCTCCTCGACCTCGACGAAGCGGTTCATCGGGATCTTGGAGCGCATGTAGTCGATGTGCTCCTGCGTCATCTGCTTGAAGATGTCGGTCTTGGCCGCGGCCGGCGTGACGCAGTTGACGATCACGCCCTTGCCGGCGAGTTCCTTGCCCAGCGACTTGGTGAGCCCGATGACGCCGGCCTTGGCGGCGCTGTAGGCCGGCGCGTTCGGATTGCCTTCCTTGCCGGCGACCGAGGCAATGTTGACGATGCGGCCATAGCCGCGCTTCAGCATGCCGGGTGCCAGCGCGCGGCAGCACAGGAACACCGCCGTCAGGTCGACCTCGATCACGCGGCGCCACTCGGCTACCGGATATTCCCAGGTCGGCTTGTTCGGGCCGGTGATGCCGGCGTTGTTGACCAGGATGTCGACCGGGCCCAGCGCCTTCTCGACCGCCGCCGCCGCCGCGTCGACCTTGGCGTCGTCGGTGATGTCGAGAAGCTGGCCGTCGACCGAGGCGCCGGCGTTGAGCGACGTCCTGGCCGCGTCGATCGCCGCCTGGTCCATGTCCCACAGCGAGACCTTGGCGCCCGAGGCAAGGAAGCGCTGGGCGATGGCGTAGCCGATGCCGCGCGCGCCGCCGGTGATGACGGCGACGCGGCCGTTGAGATCGAGCTTGTTCACGGGGGTGCGTTCCGTCCCTGGGGTTGAAGCGTTGTTCTACTTCGCGCTCTGGCTGATGCGCGTGCCGAAGCCGGGCGGGGTGAAGAGTTCCAGCAGCACCGCGTTGGGCACGCGGCCGTCCATGATGACGGCGCCGTCCACGCCCTGCTCCACCGCCTCGATGCAGGTCTCGACCTTCGGGATCATCCCGCCCGCGATGGTGCCGTCGGCGATCAGCTCGCGCGTGCGCTGCACCGTCAGCTCGGGGATGAACGCCTTGGACTTGTCGAGCACGCCGACCACGTCGGTCAGGAGCAGCAGGCGCTTGGCCTTCAGCGCGCCGGCGACCGCGCCGGCCACGGTGTCGGCGTTGATGTTGAAGGTCTCGCCGTTGGCGCCCACGCCGATCGGCGCGATCACCGGGATGATGTCCGACTTCGCCAGGCTCTCCAGCACCGAGGCGTTGACGCGCTCGGGTTCGCCGACGAAGCCGAGGTCGAGCACCTTCTCGATGTTCGATTCCGGGTCGCGCTTGGTGCGGCGAAGCTGGCGCGCGAGGATCAGCGCCGAGTCCTTGCCCGACAGGCCGACGGCCTTGCCGCCCGCCGCAGTGATGTAGGACACGATCTGCTTGTTGATCGAGCCGGACAGCACCATCTCGACGATCTCGACCGTCGCCTGGTCGGTGACGCGCAGCCCATCGATGAACTCGCTCTTGATCTTCAGGCGCTCGAGCATCTTGCCGATCTGCGGCCCGCCGCCATGGACCACGACCGGGTTCATGCCGACCTGCTTCAGGAGCACGATGTCGCGCGCGAAGCTCATCGCGAGATGCTCTTCGCCCATGGCGTGGCCGCCATACTTCACCACGAAGGTCTGGCCGGCATGCATGCGCATGAAGGGCAGCGCCTCGGCCAGCGTGGCGGTCTTGGCGCGAAGGTCGTCGCTGACCTGGGTCGTAGTCGTGGCGAATTTCGCTTGGCTCATGGCACAACACTTACTGGAGGAAGGATGGCGCGGGAGATTATCGGAAGCCGGACCCCTCCGCCAGCGCCGCCAGCTCGGCGCGCAGCTCCGGGATGCCGATGCCTTCCTGCGCGCTGGTGGCCATGATCACGGGGTGGGCCGCGCGATGGGTGGCCAGCTCCTTCGCCAGCGCCGCGGTCGTGCGCTTGAGCTCGGGCGGCTTCGTCTTGTCGATCTTGGTCAGCACGACCTGGTAGTTCACCGCGGCCTCGTCGAGCGCGTCCATCGTGTCGATGTCGTGACGGTTGGGGCCGTGGCGCGCGTCGATCAGCAGGCAGACCCGGCGCAGGGTCGGGCGGCCCTTCAGGAACACCCGCACCGCCTGGCCCCAGGTGGCGGCCACGGTCTTGCCGGCCTGGTTGTAGCCGTAGCCCGGCAGGTCGACGAGGCCGAGCTTGCCGGCGAGGTTGAAGAAGTTGATCTGCTGCGTGCGCCCCGGGGTCTGCGACACGCGCGCCAGCGTCCTGCGGCCGGTGAGCGCGTTGACCAGGCTGGACTTGCCAACATTGGACCGGCCGGCAAACGCGACCTCGGGCAGGTCCGGCGGCAGCAGGCTGTCCACGGTGGTCGCGCCGAACACGAACTCGCATTCCTGCGCGAACAGCCAGCGGCCGAACTCCAGGCGGCGTGCTTCCTCGGCTTGTTCTTCCGTGGTCATCGCAGCCCTCGTCGCAAAGGGCCCGGCCTCAGGCGGATACGCCGGCCCGCTTCATGATGAACCACTGCTGGGCGATCGACAGCAAGTTGTTCCACGCCCAGTAGATCACCAGCCCCGACGGGAAGGCCGAGAGCATGTAGGTGAACACGACCGGCAGCGCCATGAACACCTTGGCCTGGATCGGATCGGGCGGCTGCGGATTCAGCTTCTGCTGCAGGTACATGGTGATGCCCATGAGGATCGGCCAGGCGCCGATCATCAGGATGTGCGGCGGCGTCCAGGGAATGAGCCCGAACAGGTTGAACACCGTGGTCGGGTCCTGCGCCGACAGGTCGTGGATCCAGCCGTAGAACGGCGCGTGGCGCATCTCGATCGTGACGAACAACACCTTGTAGAGCGCGAAGAACACCGGGATCTGGATGACGATGGGCAGGCAGCCCGAGACCGGGTTGACCTTCTCCTTCTTGTAGAGCTCCATCATCGCCTGGTTCAGCTTCTGGCGATCCTCGCCGTACTGCTCGCGCAGCCGCACCATCTCGGGCTGCAGCTTCTTCATCGCCGTCATCGACTTGTAGGACTTGTTGGCGAGCGGGAAGAAGATCGCCTTGACCAGCACCGTCAGCAGCAGGATGGCGAGGCCGAAATTGCCCAGCAGGACGAAGAAGTAGTCCAGCACGTAGAAGATCGGCCGCGTCAGGAAGTAGAACCAGCCCCAGTCGACCGCGCGGTCGAACAGCGCGATGTTGTACTGGTCCTTGTAGGCGTCGATCAACTTCACTTCCTTGGCGCCGGCAAACAGGTGCCCCTTCGACTCGGCGCTGGCGCCCGGCGCCACGGTGCGCGGCGCGCCCAGGTAGTCGACCTGGTAGCGGTCGGTCTTGTCGCGCAGCGTGTGTCGGAAATTGCCCTCGACCTTCTCGCCCTGGTCGGGCACGAGCGCGGACAGCCAGTACTTGTCGGTGATGCCGAGCCAGCCGCCAGTCGACGGGAACTTCACCGCGCCGGTCTTCTCGTCCTTCATGTTGGCGTAGGTGTATTCCTTGAGCGAATTGTCGAACACGCCCAGAAGGCCTTCGTGCAGGATGTAGAAGCCCAGCACGACCGGCGTGTTGGTGCGGCTGATCAGCGAATAGGGATAGAGCGTCACCGGCGCGCTGCCGGAGTTCTGCACCGCCTGCGCGACCGTCAGCATGTAGTTGTTGTCGATCGTGTAGGTGCGGGTGAACTTCAGCCCGGCGCCGTTGTCCCAGGTCAGCGTCACCGGGTTGGCGGCCGTGAGCGTGTCGCGGTCCGCGGTCCACACCGTGGTCGAGTCGGGCAGCTTGGGCGGCGTGCCGTTCGGCGCGGCGGTCCAGCCGAACTCGGCGTAGTAGGGATGCTCGGTGCCGGCGGGCGAGAACAGGGTGATGCGCGGGCTGCCGGGCTCCACCGTCTCGCGGTAGTCCTTCAGCACCACGTCGTCGACCAGGCCGCCGGTCAGCGAGATCGAGCCGAGCAGGCGCGGCGAGTCGATCTTCACCCGCTTGGTTTCCCCGATCACCGCGGCGCGGTCGCGCACGGCGGTGACGGCGGGCGCGGCGCCCGGGGCCGTGCCCGGCACCGCGCCGGGCGCCGCGGGCGCGCCCGGAGTCGGCGTGGTGGTCTGGCCCTGCTGCTGGGCCTGCTGCTGCTGCACGCGCGGCCGGTCGTAGAAATAGTGGAAGCCGAGGACGATCGCGATCGACAGCGCGATCGCGAGGAAGAGGTTCTTCTGTTCCATTATCGAGCCTGCTCCCGCGCGCACGCACAATGCCGCGCACGGCCAAAGGAAAACGGTGCCGCCTCGGGCACCGGGTCAAAGCCCGATCCGCCCCAGGGGTTGCAGCGCAGCAGTCGCCGCGCCGCGAGGTAGGTGCCGGCCATCGCCCCGTGCCGCTCGATCGCCTCGCAGGCGAAGTGAGAGCAGCTCGGTTCGTAGCGGCAATTGGCGCCCAGCACCGGCGCGATGGTCCACTGGTAGACCCGGATCAGGGCCCGCAGGATCCAGGCGGCCCAGGTCAGCGACGGGGCGCTCATCGCCAGTGGCCCAGGCGGCGCAGCGCGGCCTCGATGTCCTCGACCAGGTCCGGCCAGGGCCGTGTCGCCGTGTCGCCGCGCGCGACCAGCACGTAGTCGCATCCGCGGGCGCCGTGCCGCGGCAGCACTTCGCGGGCCAGGGCCCTGAGGCGACGACGGGCGCGGTTGCGCACGACCGCACCCCCGACCTTCCTGCTGGCGGTCAGGCCAAGACGGATGTCCTCGGCGCGGGGTTCATCGGCGCCCGGCTTGTAGGCTTGCAGGACCATGCCCGGGGCCGCGACGCGGCGACCTCGTTCGGCAACGCGCAAGAATTGAGGGCGGCGGGTCAGCCGGCCCATCCTCGCGTCCTTGGCCGGCGCGTCCATCTGAGGATCGAACCCCAGATATCAGGCAGACAGGCGCTTGCGGCCCTTGGACCGACGCGACGCCAACACTTTGCGGCCGCCCAGCGTGGCCAAGCGCGCCCGAAAACCGTGGCGGCGCTTACGGATAAGCTTGCTGGGCTGGTAGGTGCGCTTCACAACCAGGCACTCCAATCAGCGGTACGGAAAACCGGCGCGGCTTATAGAGGTTAGGCGGGGGCAAGTCAAATGCGGCAAGCCCCGGATTTCGCCCTACCCGGGGCTGGCCGGACGACCCTACCAGGGGTAGGGTCCGGCTGCAGCCA
>JAEULC010000300.1 GCA_016792605.1 Rhodospirillales bacterium | reverse complement strand
GCCAAGCTGTTGGCGGCACGGGCGGAATCGGCCAGGCTCGGGGCCGATCTGGTGGTGCCGGGCGAGCTGGTGATCTCGGCCTATCCGCCCGAGGACCTGGTGCTGAAGCCGGCCTTCCAGGAGGCCTGCGAGGCGGCGGCGAGGCGCGTCGTCGAGGCCACGGCGGACGGCGGCCCGGCAGTGCTGATCACCACCCCCTGGCGCGAGGACGGCAGGCTCTACAACGCCGCGCTGCTCGCCGACGGCGGCAAGATCCAGTCGGCGCGGTTCAAGTACGACCTGCCGAACTACGGCGTGTTCGACGAGAAGCGCGTCTTCGCATCAGGGCCGATGCCCGGGCCGATGGTGTGCCGTGGCGTCCGGCTGGGCGTGCCGATCTGCGAGGACATCTGGACCGCCGACGTGCCGGAATGCCTGATGGAGTCGGGCGCCGAGATCCTGGTCGTGCCCAACGGCAGCCCTTACGAGAGCGACAAGCAGGACCAGCGCGTCGAGCTGTCGATCCAGCGCGTTGCCGAGACCGGCCTGCCGCTGGTCTACGTCAACCAGGTCGGCGGCCAGGACGAGCTGGTGTTCGACGGCGCCTCCTTCGTCATCGGCGGCGACAGGAAGGTCGCGGCGATGCTGTCGGGCTTCGCCGAGTCGATCGCGCTGACGAAGTGGCGGCGCGGCAACAACGGCTGGACCTGCGCCGAGGGGCCGATGGCATCGCCGGTGCGCGGGCTGGAGGCGATCTACCAAGCCATGGTGCTGGGCCTGCGCGACTACGTGAACAAGAACAGGTTTCCGGGCGTGTTGCTGGGCCTGTCGGGCGGCATCGACTCGGCCCTGAGCGCCGCCGTCGCGGTCGACGCGCTGGGGCCAGAGCGGGTGCGCGGCGTGCGCCTGCCGTCGCCCTATTCCAGCGACCATTCGCTGGCCGACGCGGCGGAGACGGGCCGGCTGCTCGGCATGCGCGTCGACACCGTGCCGATCGAGCCGGCGATGCAGGCCTTCGACCAGATGCTGCGCCAGCTCTACAACGACAAGCCGCCGGACATCACCGAGGAAAACATCCAGGCCCGCGCCCGCGGCGTGGCGCTGATGGCGCTGTCGAACAAGCTCGGCCACATGGTGCTGACCACCGGCAACAAGTCTGAGATGTCGGTCGGCTACGCCACGCTCTACGGCGACATGTGCGGCGGCTACTCGGTGCTGAAGGACGTCTACAAGACCACCGTCTTTGCGCTGTCGCACTGGCGCAATGAAAACGCGCCTCATGGCGTGATGGGCCCAAAGGGCCGCGCGATCCCCGAGCGCTCGATCACCAAGCCGCCCTCGGCCGAGCTGAAGCCGGACCAGACCGACCAGGACACGCTGCCGCCCTACGACAAGCTCGACGACATCCTGCAGTGCCTCGTCGAGCACGAGATGTCGCTGCCCGACATCGTCAAGCGCGGCCACGAGATGGCGACGGTGGCGCGCGTGCAGCGCATGCTCGATCTCGCCGAGTACAAGCGCCGCCAGGCGCCGCCGGGCGTGAAGATCACGCGGCGCGCCTTCGGCCGCGACCGCCGCTACCCGATCACCAACGCCTTCCGTCCGAAGGCCTGAGCCCGCGTCCATGACCGTCGGCGTCCGCTTCGCGCCCAGCCCCACGGGCCGGCTTCATGTCGGCAATGCCCGCATCGCGCTGGTGAACTGGCTCTATGCCCGCAAGCACGGCGGCACGTTCCTCCTGCGCCTGGACGATACCGACACCGAGCGGTCGAAGCAGGAGCACGCCGACGCGATCCTGCGCGACATGGAATGGCTCGGCCTGGCGCACGACACGTTCGCGCGCGAGAGCGACCGCATGGACCGCTACGCGGCGGCGACCGAGGCGCTGAAGGCCAGTGGCCGGCTCTACCCCTGCTACGAGACGCCGGGGGAGCTGGAACTCAAGCGCAAGTCGCTGCTGACGCGCGGCCTGCCGCCGATCTACGACCGCGCCGCGCTGAAGCTGACGGCCGACGAGCGCCGCAAGCTGGAAGGCGACGGGCATCGCCCGCATTGGCGCTTGAAGCTCGGGGCCGGTGACGTCGCCTGGGATGACCTGGTGCGCGGGCCCTGCCATTTCCTGGGCGCGCACTTAAGCGACCCTGTCCTGGTGCGCGAGGATGGGCGCCCGCTCTACACGCTGAGTTCCGCCGTCGACGACATCGACCTCGGCATCACCCACGTGATCCGCGGCGAGGATCATGTCGCCAACACGGCGGTGCAGATCCAGCTCTTCCAGGCTCTGTTCGAAGCGATGGGCCGCGGGCCGGCGCCAGTCTTCGCGCACCTGCCCCTGCTGGTCGACGCGTCGGGCGGGGCGCTGTCCAAGCGCTTCGGCAGCCTGTCGCTGGAGACGCTGCGCGACGACGGCATCGAGCCGATGGCGATCAACTCGCTGCTCGCGCATCTCGGCACCGCCGATCCGGTCGAGCCGTTCCTGCATCTCGGCGACCTGATCCAGGGCTTCGACTTCAAGCGCTTCGGCCGCGCCGCGCCGCGCTTCGACCCGCGCGAGTTGCAGCAGGTCAACGCCAAGCTGCTGCACGTCCTGCCCTACGCCGAGGTCGCCGGCCGCCTGGAGGCGCTGGGGCTGGGCGGGGCGGGGGAGGCGTTCTGGCTGGCGATCCGCGGCAATATCGAGCGCCTGTCGGACGCAAGGGACTGGTGGGCGGTCTGCCGGGGCGCGATCGCCCCGGCGCTGGACGACGCGGCGATGGGGGAGAAGGCGGCCTCACTCCTGCCCGCCGAACCCTGGGACGACAAGACCTGGAGTCAGTGGACCGGCGCGGTCGCGGCCGCGACCGGCCTCAAGGGCAAGGCCCTGTTCATGCCGCTGCGCCGGGCGCTCACCGGCCGCGACCATGGACCCGAGCTCAAGTCTCTGCTACCCCTGATCGGCCGCGCGCGGGCCGCCGCCCGCCTGACCGGAAAGGCCGCTTGAGATGATGCGATGTCGGGAGTTTCGACGCCCCTAGGGCCGTCCCCGTGGTTCGGCAGGCTCGCCACGCGGATCGGTTGTCCGAGCCTCGTCGTCATGCCTCCCGACTAGAGACGCATCATGCCGCTGTATCTCCACAACACGCTGGGCCAGAAGAAGGAACAGTTCGTCCCGCTCGATCCGACGCATGTCAGGATGTATGTCTGCGGACCGACGGTCTATGACCGCGCCCATATCGGCAACGCGCGGCCGGTGGTCGTCTTCGACGTGCTCTACCGCCTGCTGAAGCAGCTTTA
>JAEULC010000299.1 GCA_016792605.1 Rhodospirillales bacterium | reverse complement strand
CTTCGTCTTGGCCTACAACTTCGCCAGAAGGCTCAAGGCCCTGAAGGGCCTTTCTCCCTACGAGTTCATTTGCAAAGCATGGGCCTCTCAGCCTAAACGCTTCACCGTCAACCCGCTCCACCAAATGCCGGGACTAAACATCTACCCCATAGGTCAGTAAGGGGCTTTGTTAACCAAGGCGTACTATGACCTCCATATGCTGCGCTTGGCCTGCGCGATCCGAGGCTAAGCGCCAGGAAGATTGATTCATGCCCGCCCTCGATCTTCGCGATCCCGCCCGCGCCGTCGTGGCGACCGCCGCGACCTTCGCCCTCCTTGTCCTGGTGGCGATTGCGTATGACGGCTGGCAACAGCACCGGACGGCGGTCCAGCGCGCCGAGCGCGAGACGCAGAACGCGCGCAACGTGCTGGTCGCGCACGCCGCGCGGACCTTCGAGACGATCACGCGCACGGTCGACTCCGTGGCCGAGCTGCGGCGAAGCCTGGAAGCCGGCGGGACGCTTGACCGCGATGCGGCCTTTGCCACCCTGAAGGCGATTCACGGCGGGTCGCCCGTCATGCAGGGCCTGGGCTGGAGCGACGCCGACGGCAACCTGGTCACATCCTCGCGCTTCCGCGACCCGCCGCCGGTGAACACATCGAGCCAGGAACATTTCCGCGTCCACAAGGACGGCGCCCGTGCCGGGCTGCATGTCGCCGCACCGCTGCGCTCGCAGGTCGACGGCAACGTGCTGGTGCTGGTCTCCAAGCGCTACGAGGACGGCGCCGGCGCGTTCGCCGGCACGATCAACGTCTCGATCCTGCCGTCCTACTTCACCAGCCTGTTCCGCTCGCTCGACCTGGGCCCGGGCAAGAGCGTGCTGCTCTTGCGCCGCGACGGCATGATCCTGGCGCGCGAGCCGGAGGCGGCGGACTGGGTCGGCCGTTCCCTCGCCGGGACCTCGCCGATCTTCAAGGAGCACCTGCCCCGGGCGGAGTTCGGGAGCTTCATGGTCAGCAGCCCGATCGACGGGCGCGATCGCATCGTCAGCTATGGTGGCGTTCCCGATACCGACCTGATCGTCGCCGCCAGCGTCAGCCTGGAGGACGCGCTCGCCAACTTTCACGAGCGCCTCTGGCGCGAACTGCCGATCATCGCGATCGTGTTCGCGCTCGGCATCGGCGGCGCCTGGATGCTGGTCCGCCTGCTGCGCCGCAACCAGCAGCGCGAGCAGGAGGCGCAGGCCCAGAGCAATGCGCTGGCGGAAAAGACGGCGCTACTGGAATCGGTGTTCGCGACCACGGTCCAGGGGATCGCGATCTACGACCGCGACCTGCGCCTGGTCGACTGGAACGCCCATTGCTCGCAGCTTTTCAGCTATGCCGGCCAGCCGCTCTACCGCGGCGCCAGGCTCGAGGACATCCTGGGCGCGCTGGCGACGCATGGCGAGTATGCCGGGGCCGAGCCTGTCCAGGCCGTGGCCGAGCGCATCGCGTTCGCCCGCAGCGGCCAGGTCCAGCACTATCAGCGCACCCGCGGCGACGGGACGGTGCTGGACGTGCAATGGAAGCCGATGCCGAACGGCTTCCTGGCGGTGACCCATACCGACATCACCGAGCTGAAGCGCAGCGAGGCGGCGCTGGCGCATGCCCGCGACGTGGCGGAGCGGGCGAACCGCGCCAAGTCGGAGTTCCTGTCGCGCATGAGCCACGAGCTGCGCACGCCGCTGAACGCCGTCATCGGCTTCGCGCAGATGCTCGAGATGAACCACCCGGGCAACCTGACCGAGACGCAGAAGGAGCACTGCCGGCTGATCGCCTCGGGCGGGCACCACCTGCTGCACCTGGTCAACGAGATCCTGGACCTGGCGCGCATCGAGGCCGGCAAGTTCAAGATGTCGATCGAGCGCGTCGCGGTGAGCGACATGCTGGAGGAGATGCGGGCAACGATGAAGCCCTTGGCCGACAAGGCTGGGGTCGCGCTGACCGTCGCCGAGGCGGCGGTCGCGCCCGACATCCGCGCCGACCGGCTGCGGCTGCGCCAGGTCCTGATGAACCTGGTGTCGAACGCGATCAAGTACAACCGCCCAGGCGGGTCGGTCGCGCTCTCGGCCATGGCGTCGCCGTCCGGCCGGGTCCGCTTCATGGTCGCCGATACCGGCATCGGGATTCCCGCCGACCAGCAGGAGGCGATGTTCGAGCCGTTCTACCGCGCCGGCGCGGAATACACCGCCGTCGAAGGCGCTGGCATCGGACTGGCGATCTCGCGCCGCCTGGTCGAGGCGATGGACGGGTCGATCGGGTTCTTCAGCAAGGCGGGCGAGGGCAGCACCTTCTGGGTCGACCTGCCGACCGCGGAGAACGGTTCGCGCGATGCCGGCGCCGCGGCGCCGGTCCCGGACGCCCGGCCCGGCGTAGCGACCGCCGGCGGGTTCTCGCTGCTCTATGTCGAGGACAACCCGGCCAATCTGCGCCTGATGGAGCATCTCGTCTCCACCCTGCCGAACGTGCGGATGCTGTCGGCGGCGACTCCGCAGCTCGGGCTCGACCTGGCGGCGGCGCACCGGCCCTCGGTGATCGTGCTGGACGTGAACCTGCCGGAGATGAGCGGCTACGCCGTTCTGGAGCGGCTTCAGGCGATGCCGGAGACCGCCGGCATCCCGGTGATCGCGCTGAGCGCGGCGGCGATGGCGTCGGACGTGCAGCGCGGGATCGACGCCGGCTTCTTCCGCTACCTCACCAAGCCGATCGACATCCGCGGCTTCCTGGCCGTGCTCGACGAGGCGCTGGCCGAGGCGGGACGCGCGCCGCCGCCCGCCGCTGCCGCGCCCGCGGCGGCCGCTACGCCCGGCCGCTGAGACCGGCGCCCATGGCGGCGATGGCCTTGTCCAGCGTCTCGACCAGGCGGTCGCATTCCGCCCGCGTGATGACGAGCGGCGGCGAGAGGGTGATGGTGTTCTGGTAGTCGCGCCCCGCGCGCACGCGGCCGACGATCACGCCCTGCTTCTTGCAGAAATCGACCACGCCCTGGACCTGGTCATTGCCCATCGGCTCCTTGGTCTTGCGGTCCATCACCAGCTCGACGCCCTGCAGCAGGCCCTTGCCGCGCACGTCGCCCACCCAAGGATGCTTCATGAGGGTCTTCAGCCCGTCCATCAGGTACTTGCCGTTCTCCGCCGCGCGCTCCGCCAGCTTCTCCGCCAGCAGGATCTCGATGTTGCGCGAGGCGACCGCGGCGGCGGCGGCGTGGCCGCCATAGGTGTTGACCTGGCCGACCTGGCGGCCCTCCGCCGGCTCGCCGAGGAAGGAGCCGAAGACGTTGTCGCGCACCACGGTCGCCGCGATCGGCAGGTAGGCCGAGGAGATGCCCTTGGCCATGGCGATGATGTCGGGCTCGACGCCGTAGTGCTGGTGGCCGAACAGCTTGCCGGTGCGCCCGAAGCCGTTGATGACCTCGTCCACGTGCAGCAGGATTCCGTACTTGCGGCAAAGCGCCTGGACCTCGGGCAGGTACTCGTCGGGCGGCACGGCGACGCCGACGCCGCTCATGATCGGCTCGACCAGCACCTCGGCAACCGAGTCCGGGTTCTCGCCCAGGATCGTGTTCTCCATGTTCCTGACGCAGGCGAGCTCGCAGGAGGGGTAGCTGAGCTTGAACGGGCAGCGGTAGCAGGTGGGCTGCGCCACGTGGATGAACTCGCCGCCGCCCATCGGCTCGAACTTCGCCTTGCGCTCGCCCATGCCGCCGGCCGCCAGCGTCATCATCGTCGTGCCGTGATAGGCGTAGTAGCGGCTGATCGTCTTGTAGCGGTAGCCGTTCGGCGATTCCTGCTTCTGGTACTGGCGCGCGATCTTGAACCCGGCCTCGTTCGCCTCCGAGCCCGAGTTGACGAAGTAGACGTGGTAGCCGCCACCCAGCATGCCGACGATCTGCTCGGCCAGCCTTGCCGCCGGCACGTTCATCGCGGTGTGCGGATAGTAGGCGAGCTGGCGCATCTGGTCGGCGGCGATCTCGGCCAGCTCGACGCGCCCGTAGCCGATGTTGACGCACCACAGCCCGGCCATCGCGTCGAGATACTCGGTGCCGTCGGCGTCGACGATGGTCGAGCCCTGGCCGGCGACATAGACCGCCTGCGAGGCCTCCAGCGCCCGGTGCTGCACGATCGGGTGCAGGACGTTGTCGAGGTCCTGCCTGACGACGGCGGCGCGGATCGCGGGATCGGGGCTGTTGCGCAGGCTCATGGGGCGGCTTCCTTTGCATCGGTGGCTGCCGCCACTCTAGCCCGGCACCGCGCCCGCGACGACCGCAAGATTGTCACGGCGACAATGCGGTCTTGCGGCCTGTTCAGGCGCCGCCGTTGAACTCGTCGAGCAGCGCCGCGATCCGGACCGGGTCGGACTGCTCCATGATCGTGCGCGCGCGCCTGGCGGCGGCGTCGAGGTCGAGCGCGCGCAGGCGCTGCTTCACGCGCAACAGGTGCACCGGCGCCATCGACAGGTCGCGGATGCCCAGGCCCAGCAGCAGAGCGGTGAAGCGCGGGTCGCTCGCCATCTCGCCGCAGACGCTGACCGGGATGCGGGCGCGCAGCGCGGCCTCGACCGAGAACTGGATCAGCCGCAGCACGGCGGGGTGGAGCGGATTGTAGAGATGCGCCACCTGCTCGTCCGAGCGGTCGATCGCCAGCGTGTACTGCGTCAGGTCGTTGGTGCCCAGCGCGAAGAAGTCGGACACCAGGGCCAGCGCGTCGGCCGACAGCGCCGCGCCCGGCACCTCGATCATCACGCCGACCGGCGGCAGGGGATCGGAGATGCGGACATTGCGGCGCTTCAGCCGCCGCACCACGCCGCGCATCACCTCGCGCGTCTCCTGGATCTCGGCGGTCGAGGTGATCATCGGCAGCAGGATCCGCACCGGGCCGTGCGCGCCGGCGCGCAGGATGGCGGCGAGCTGCGTCTCCAGCATGTCGCGGTGCTTCAGCGACAGGCGGATCGCGCGCAGGCCGAGCGCCGGGTTGGCGGCCTCGGCGGAATCGTCGCCGTGGGTGCCGATCAGCTTGTCGTTGCCGATGTCCAGCGTGCGGATCGTGACCGGCTTGCCGCCCATGCCCTTCACGATCTCGCGCAACAGCTTGTACTGCTCGTCCTCGTCCGGCACCGCCTCGCGGTTCATGAACAGGAACTCGGTGCGCAGGAGCCCGATGCCCTCGGCGGCGGCGGTCACGGCCAGGTCGACCTCGACCGGCAGCTCGATATTGGCCTCGAGCGTGATCGCGGTGCCGTCGCTGGTGACGCTCGGCAGCTTGGCGACGCGCAGCAGCAGGCGCTGCTCCTGGCGCAGCGCGTCCTGGCGCGCCTTGGCGCGCTCCAGCGTCGCGGGCGTCGGCGACACCGTCACCTCGCCGCGCGTGCCGTCGATGATCACCATCTCGCCCGCGCGGATGCCTTCCATCAGCTCCGAGACGCCGACGACGGCCGGCAGCCCCAGCGAGCGCGCCATGATCGCCGTGTGGCCCTGCGGCCCGCCCAGCACGGTCGTGAAGCCGCCGACCACCTTGGGGTCCAGCAGCGCCGTGTCGGCCGGGGTAAGGTCCTCGGCGATCACCACCGATCCCGCCGGCGCGTCGGCGATGGTCTGGGCGTAGGGCGTGCGCGTCAGGTGCCGGATCAGCCGGTCGCCGACCTCGCGGATGTCCTCGCCGCGCTCCGACAGATAGGCGTCGCCCATCTGCTTGAAGCCCTCGGTGATGGCGTCGATCTCGCTCTCGACCGCGCGCTCGGCGTTGATGCGCTGCTCCGAGATGCGCTTCTCGACGCCGCGCACCAGCCGTGAGCCGGCGAGCATCTGCATGTAGGCGTCGAGCAGGTAGCCCATCTCCTCGGCGGCCGAGCCGTGCAGCGCCGAGGACTTGGTCTTGAGCTTCGCGATCTGCTTGCGCGCGGCGGCCACCGCGTCGGCGAAGCGCTTCTGCTCGGCCTCGACCTGGTCGGCGCCGATCGCGTAGTCGGGCACAGAGACGTTGCCGGCCTCGTAGATATGCGCCGGCCCGATCGCGATCCCGGCCGAGACGCCCAGGCCCTCGAAGACGCGTTCGCTTGGCGCCTCCTGGGCGGCCTTACGTTTCATCGAAGCCGGCATCGACCAGCGCCGCCAGCGCGGCGATCGCCTCGGCCGCGTCGGCGCCCTCGGCGCGCAATTCGATCGCGACGCCCGGTCCGGCGGCCAGCATCATCAGTCCCATGATCGACACGCCCGAAACCTTGGTGCCGTCGCGCACCACGCTGACGCTGGCGGCGAACTTCTCCGCCAACTTGACGAACTTCGCCGCCGCGCGAGCGTGCAGGCCGCGGCGGTTCCTGATCGTGACCAGGCGCTGCAGGGCGCCGGAGGATGCCGCCGGTGGCGGCGTGGTACTGGGGCCCGCGTCCGCCATCAGTCGTCCCCGTTCAGCAGGCGCGAGGCGACGTTGATGTACTTGCGGCCGGCGTCCTGGGCGCTGTCGACCGCGCGAGCCAGGTCCTGGTTCTGGCGCACCGAGGCCAGCTTAATCAGCATCGGAAGGTTGACGCCGGCGATGATCTCGACCTTGGCCTTGTCCATGATCGAGATGGCGAGGTTCGACGGCGTGCCGCCGAACATGTCGGTCAGCACCACCACGCCCGAGCCGTCATTGACCTTGGCGACCTGGTCCAGGATCTCCTTGCGCCGCTGCTCCATGTCGTCCTCGGGCCCGATGCAGACCGCGGCGACATTGCGTTGCGCGCCGACCACGTGCTCCAGCGCCGCGACCAGCTCCGACGCCAGGCGACCGTGGGTCACCAGGACCATGCCGATCAAGCGCGGCCTCCCACGGGACCGTCCTCGCCGCCCCGGGCAAGGTCGCGGTGGTTCAGGGTGACGGCGTAGCCCTTCTCGGCAAGCCATGCCGCCAGTCGCTCGGCGACGAACACCGATCGGTGCCGCCCCCCGGTACAGCCAATTGCCATGGTCAGGTAGCTCTTTCCTTCGTGAACGTAGCGGGGCAGCAGGGGCTCCAGGGTCTGGGTCCAGCCCTGGAAGAACGGACGGAAAGCGGGATCGCGCTGGATATGCTCGGCGACCGGCGCGTCGCGACCGCTCATCGGACGCAGGCGCGGATCGTAGTGCGGGTTGTCGAGGAAGCGCACGTCGAACACCAGGTCGGCCTCGCGCGGCACGCCGTGGCGGTACGAGAACGACACCACGAAGATCCCCATCTGGTGGCCCTGCTGCGCGAGCGCGTAGTGCCCCTTCAGCAGGCGGCGCAGGTCGGCCGAGGTCAGCATCGTGGTGTCGATCACCAGGTCGGCGCGGTTGCGCAGCGCCATCATCATCTGGCGCTCGTGGCGCACGCTGTCGGCGACCGGGCGGTCGGCGGTCAGCGGGTGGCGCCGGCGGGTCTCGGTGTAGCGGCGGAACAAGGTCTCGTCGTCGCAGTCCAGGAACAGCAGCCGCACGTCGAGCTCGGGCTGCTGGGCGAGCCGCTCCAGCTCGGCCAGGAAGGTGTCGGCGGCGAATCCGCGGGTGCGGATGTCGATGCCGATCGCCAGCGGCCGCGCGACGTCGGCGCCGGGCCGCGCCGCCAAGCTCTGCAGCAGCGACAGCGGAAGGTTGTCGACGGCCTCGTAGCCGATGTCCTCGAAGGTCTTGAGCGCGGTCGAATGCCCGGCGCCAGACATGCCCGTGACCAGGATGACCCGCGTGCGCTGCGGTACCTCCGCCGGACGCTCTTCGAGCGTGGTGGCCGAAACCGGTGCGATCATGGCGGAGACGGTGGTCATGGTGAAGGGACAGTGGCGGGGGAGATTATAACGGTTTTTTGCGCTGCAACAGCTAGGCGCAGTTTTGCCGGGGCAGAAGCCTCGAACGGAAAAAGGTCGAGCCTGGGTAGTATTACCCCAAGAAGCGCCGTGGTCGACGCCTCGGGCAGGCGCTCGATCCGGTCACGGGGCTGGAGGTCGACCACGAGCCCCAGGCAGGCCGAGGGCGCGCTGGGCACGGCGACGATGCCCAGGCCCCGGACCTCCAGCTTTCCCGCGATGCTGGGCGGGGCGGAAGCCCACAGGCGGCCGCCCCTGGCCTCCAGCGCGGTCTGGTCGTCGGCGACCAGCCGGGCGCCGCCGTCGATCAGGCGCAGCGCCAGGTCCGACTTGCCGCTGCCGGACGGCCCGCGGATCAGGACGCCGGTTCCGTCGACCAGGACCGTGGTGGCATGGACCAGCAGCATGGCGCATAGTAGTCGGCCCGTCGGCGCGGGCCGTCAACTAACGGATTATTTAATTAACGCAGGGGTTTATCATCATGGCGGTGACTATCGACCGGCTGGACCACGTGGTCTTCACCGTGGCCTCGATCGACCGCACCCTGGCGTTCTACCAGCGGGTCCTGGGCATGGAGCCGGTCACCTTCGCCGGCGGCCGCCGGGGCCTCGCCTTCGGGCGGCAGAAGATCAACCTGCACGAGGTCGGCCGGGAGTTCTCGCCCCGGGCGCACCGCGCCACGGCGGGCTCGGCCGATCTTTGCTTCATCGCCGCCGTGCCGCTGGACCAGGTCATCGCCCACCTCGCCGCCGAGGGAATCGCGATCGAGCAGGGGCCGGTGCCTAAATCCGGGGCAACCGGGCCGATCACCTCGGTCTATTTCCGCGATCCCGACCTGAATCTCGTCGAAGTGTCGACCTACGACCCGTGACACCCGCGCAAACAGTTGCGCTGCACCGCCGTTTGCCGGGATAGTTCGGTCAAGACAAAGCGCTTCTGGCGAGGAAACGTCATGGCCGCTCGGGCCCCAACATCGGATGTTGTACATCCAACATCGCATGTTGCGCATTCATAGCCCGAAGAACCTGCTCGGCGGGTTCCTGCTTGTCGCGCTGGCGGCGATCGCGCTGTGGCAGGCGCAGGACCTGCCGATCGGCCGCGCGATGAAGATGGGGCCGGGCTACTTCCCGCGCGTCCTGGCGATGATCGTCGGCGCGTTCGGCCTGGCGATGATGGCGATGTCGGCCTTCGTGCCGGGCCCGAAGCTGGAACGCTGGAGCGTCGGCGGCATCGTGCTGGTGCTGGGCGCGATCGTGTTCTTCGCCTTCGCCGTGCGCTCGCTGGGCCTGGTCTTTACGGGCGCCGGGCTGGTGGCGATCGCGACCGTGGCCGCGCCGGACTGGCGCTGGAAGGAGGCGACGGTCTTCGGCGTCTGCCTCGTCGCCTTCGCCGCCATCCTGTTTCCCAAGGGGCTCGGCCTGCCCCTGCCGCTCTGGCCCTGGCCCTAGAAGAGCGGACGCATGGATTTCTTTGCCAATCTGGCCCTCGGGTTCGGCGTTGCGCTGTCGCCGGTCAATCTCGGCCTGTGCCTCATCGGCGTGCTCGTCGGCACGCTGATCGGCGTGCTGCCGGGCATCGGGCCGATCGCGACCATCGCGATGCTGCTGCCGCTGACGCTGAATCTCGACGCCACCGGCGCCCTGATCATGCTGGCCGGCATCTACTACGGCGCCCAGTACGGCGGCTCGACCACGGCGATCCTGGTCAACATGCCGGGCGAGACTTCGTCGGTGGTGACGACGCTCGACGGCCACCAGATGGCGCGCCAGGGCCGGGCGGGGACGGCGCTGGGCATCGCCGCGCTGGGCTCGTTCTTCGCGGGATGCGTGGCGACAGCGGTGATCGTCCTCCTCGGTCCCATCCTGTCGCAGGCGGCGCTGTCCTTCGGCCCGCCCGAGTACTGCGCGCTGATGGTCGTCGGCCTGGTCGCGGCGACGGTCCTGGCGAGCGGGTCGGTGTTCAAGGCGCTGGCGATGACCTTCGTCGGCCTGCTGCTGGGCACGGTCGGCTCGGACATCGAGACCGGCGCGCCGCGGCTGACCTTCGACATCCCGCAGCTCGCCGAGGGCATCCAGTTCACGTCGCTGGCGATCGGCCTCTTCGGCATCGCCGAAATCATCCGCAACATCGAGAACCCCGAGGCCCGCGGCGTGCTCGGGACCAAGATCGGCGGCCTGCTGCCGACGCTTGCCGACATCAAGCAGAGCATCAAGCCGGTGCTGCGCGGCACGGTCCTGGGCTCGATCCTCGGCATCCTGCCCGGCAACGGCGCGGTCCTGTCGCCCTACGCCTCCTACACGCTGGAGAAGAAGCTGGCGAAGGACCCGTCGCGTTTCGGCCGCGGCGCGATCGAGGGCGTGGCGGGGCCGGAATCGGCCAACAACGCCGGCGCGCAGACCTCGTTCATCCCGCTGCTTACCCTCGGCATCCCGCCCAACGCGGTCATGGCGATGATGGTCGGCGCGATGACGATCCAGGGCGTCATCCCCGGCCCGCAGGTGATGACCAAGAGTCCGGAGCTGTTCTGGGGCATGATCGTCTCGATGCTGATCGGCAACGCGATGCTGGTCATCATCAACCTGCCGCTGATCGGGCTGTGGGTGAAGCTCTTGAGCGTGCCCTACCGCCTGCTGTTCCCGGCGATCCTGCTGTTCTGCTGCATCGGCGTCTACAGCGTGAACAACTCCTATGTCGACGTGCTGCTGGTCGCGGTGTTCGGGCTTGTGGGCTACGTGCTCGCCAAGCTCGACTTCGAGCCGGCGCCGCTGCTCTTGGCCTTCGTGCTCGGGCCGTTGCTCGAGGAGAAGCTCCGGCAATCCTTCCTGATCTCGCGCGGCGATCCGATGATCTTCGTCACGCGGCCGATCAGCCTGGTGCTGCTGCTGATCGCGGCGGCGCTGCTGCTGATCATGATCCTGCCTTCCGTGCGGTCGACGCGCGAAGAGGCATTCCACGGCTGAGGCATCCCCCGCCTCGGCCCAACCTCTAGGGAGCTCCAATGAAAAAAAACCTTCTTTCGATCGCTGTCGCCGGCCTGATGGCCTTGGCCGGCACCGCATCCGCCCAGGACTACCCGACGCGGCCGGTCACGCTGGTCGTGCCCTTCGCCGCGGGCGGTCCCACCGACACCGTCGCACGCCTGATCGGCGCGTCGATGTCGAAGACGCTGGGCCAGCAGGTCGTGGTCGAGAACGTCGCCGGCGCCGGCGGCACGCTGGGGCCGGCGCGCGTCGCCAAGGCGCCGGCCGACGGCTACACCCTGCTGCTGCACCATATCGGCATGGCGACGACGGCGACGCTCTACCGCAAGCTGCCGTTCAACGCGCTGACGGACTTCGAGTATATCGGGCTCGTCGGCGAGTCGCCGATGACGATCATCGCGCGCAAGACCCTGGCGCCGGCGAAGCTCAGCGACCTGGTCGCCTATGCCAAGGAGAACAAGGATAAGGTGACGCTGGCGAACGCCGGCGTCGGCGCCGCCTCGCATCTCTGCGGCATGCTGTTCCAGAGCGCGGTCGGCGTGCCGCTGACCACCGTGCCCTACAAGGGCACCGGCCCGGCGATGAACGACATCGTCGCCGGCCAGGTCGACATCCTGTGCGACCAGACCACCAACACCACCGAGCAGATCAAGGGCAACACGGTGAAGGCCTACGCGGTCACCACCAAGGCGCGCGTGTCGTCGCTCAAAGACCTGCCGACGACGGCCGAGGCCGGCATGCCCTCGGTCGAGGTCGGGATCTGGCACGGCGTCTACGCGCCCAAGGGCACGCCGAAGCCGGCGCTCGACAAGCTGGTGGCGGCGCTGAAGGTGGCGATGAAGGACCAGACCGTCGTCGCGCGCTATGGCGACCTGGGCCTGGACCCGGTGGCGGACGCCGACGTGACGCCGGGCGCGCTGCAGGCAAAGCTGAAGTCGGAAATCGACAAGTGGGCGCCGGTGATCAAGGCCGCGGGCGTCTACGCCGACTGATCCGAAGCGAGGCAAATCGCCGCAGGCAGGGGCGGTCCCGGCGACGGGGCCGCCCTTTGCTTTTGATCCAGATCATGGCTCCCGCCGGGCCGCGGGACGACCTTGCGCGCATGGACGGATTCCAAGCCTGGAGCGCGGCGGGGCCGGTGGGCGAGCATATCGCGCGCGCGATCGCGTCGGCGCCCCGCGGCGACGATCCCTACCGCCACTGGCTGCCCGGCAACATGCTGCCGCCGGGAGATTGCGCCGCGATCGCCGCCCTGCCGCTCGGCGGCCCGCCGCAGGGCGAGACCCTTGGCCGGCGCGAAACCAACAACGCGACGCGCGTCTACTTCTCGCCCGAGAACCGCGTGCGATTCGATGTCTGCGCCCGCACCGCGCTGGCCTTGCAGGAGGGCAAGGCGGTCGCGGCGATCGAGCGCGCGACGGGCCTCGACCTCGCCGGCACGTACCTGCGCATTGAATATTGCCAGGACCGCGACGGCTTCTGGCTCGAGCCGCATACCGACATCGGCGCCAAGCGCCTGACGCTGCTGATCTACCTGTCCGACGACCCGGGAAGCGAGGACTGGGGCACCGACATCCTGGACGAATTCTGGTACCCGGTGGCCCGCGCGCCGTTCCGGCAGAACCACGGCCTGATGTTCGTGCCCGGCGCGACCACCTATCACGGCTTCCGCCGCCGGCCGATCCAGGGTGTCCGGCGCTCGATCATCGTCAACTATGTCGGGCCGGAGTGGCGCGCGCGCCATGAGCTGTCTTTCCCCGACCGTTCCGTTTCCGCCGTCCGGAGGCTCCTCCCTTGAGCATGCTCGACCTCGACGCCTTCTATCGCGCGAAGCTGCGCCAAAGCCCGTTCGACCATCTGGTGGTGCCGGGATTCGTGCGCCCGTCGGCCTGCCGGATGCTGCGCACCGACTTCCCGGTCGCCGGCCTCCCCGGCAGCATCCCGATCGGCGTCGCGCCGCACGGCGCCGCGTTCGGCGCCCTGATCCGCGAACTCAGCGGCGCGCCGGTGCGCGAGGCGGTGGCGCACAAGTTCCACGTCGACCTCGACCGCCGGCCGCTGACCTTCACCGTGCGCGAGCAGTGCCGGCTGGAGGACGGGCAGGTGCATGTCGACTCGGCGTCGAAGATCATCACCGCGCTGATCTACATGAACCCGCCCTGGGAGGCCGAGGGCGGGCGGCTGCGCCTGCTGCGCTCGCGCGACCTCGATGACTATGCCGACGAGGTCGCGCCGGAGGAGGGGACGCTGCTGGTGTTCCGGCG
>JAEULC010000282.1 GCA_016792605.1 Rhodospirillales bacterium | reverse complement strand
CATCCCGCTGATCACCGCCGTCGCCGGGACTTCACCGCACTCGCTGTTCGACATCCAGGTCAACGACTACGTCGCCGGCGCGCAGACCACGATGTACATGCTGAGCAAGATGTCCTACCGCGGCGAGATCCTGACCGCGCGCTTCGAGCAGAACGTCGCCTCGCGCATCCGCGGCAAGATCCTGGACGTGATCCTGTCCGAGAACCCGGCGGTGAAGGTGCTGGGCAGCCACTCGATGGCGCGCACCGCCTCGTGGCGCGACGACGTGCGCAACGGCATGCAGGCGCTCGTGCTGCAGAACAAGGGCAAGTTCCAGGGCGTGTGGGCGTCGTGGGACGGCCAGGCCTGGGTCATCGACGACATCCTTCGCGCCCAAGGCATGAAGAAGGGCGACATCGTGATGGTGAGCGTCGACGGCGGCCAGGAGAGCTATCGCCGGATCAAGGACCCGGAGAGCCTGTTCACCGCCACGGTCGCGATCCCGTTCGAGACCATCGGCCAGAAGGCGGTCGAGGCGATGGACCAGATCGTCGTCAAGAAGACGCCGAAGGACAAGGTCGTCAACGGCCCCTACATGTGGGTCGACGCCGTGCTGGTGGACGGGTCGAACGTCGACCAGTTCATTACGAAGTAGCTTCCGGCATGTTGTTTTCCGGTCCCCCCTCCCCTCGTGGGAGGGGGTCAGGGGGAGGGGGTGGCACACGTTCGCTCGCCGCAGAAATGCGCGCGCTCGATGCGGCGGCAATACCCCTCCCCCTAGCCCCCTCCCGCAGGGGGAGGGGGGACAGAGAAGCATGACTACCCCCCTCCTCCGCCTCGCCGGCATCCGCAAGCGCTATGGCGCCGTCGAGGCGCTGAAGGGCGTCGACCTGGACGTTCAGGCCGGCGAGGTCGTCGCGGTCTGCGGCGACAACGGCGCGGGCAAGTCGAGCCTGATCCGCGTCGCCTCCGGCGCGCATGAGCCGACCGACGGGCATATCGAGATCGAGGGCCGCAAGGTCGCCTTCGCCTCGCCGCTCGATGCGCTGAAGACAGGGGTGGCGACGATCTACCAGGACTTGGCCTTGGCCCCGCGCCAGCCGATCTGGCAGAACATCTATATCGGCTCGGAGCTGACCCGCCCGCTGCTGCCCGGCCTGCGCATCCTCGACAAGCGGCGCATGCGCGTTGAGGCGCGGCAATACCTGGCGCGGTTGAAGGTCGAGATGGCCGACACCAACCGCGCGGTCGAGACGCTCTCGGGCGGCCAGCGCCAGGCGGTCGCCATCGCCCGCGCGCTGCGCTGGGACGCGCGCCTCATCATCATGGACGAGCCGACCGCCGCGCTCGGCGTCGCCGAGAGCCGGCAGGTTCTCGACCTGATCCGCGAGCTGCACCGATCAGGCACGACCGTGATCCTGATCAGCCACAACATGGCCGACGTGGTGGAGGTCGCGACCCGCGTCGCGATCCTGAAGAACGGCCGCAAGATCGCCGACCGCCCGGTCCAGGGCCTTACCGCCGACGACCTCGCGCATCTTGTCATGGTGGGACAGCTTCCGACGAAAGCCGCATGAAGATCATCATCGACACCGACCCGGGCCAGGACGACGCGCTGGCGATCTTCCTGGCGCTCGCCGCAAGCGACAGGCTGGAGCTTCTCGGGATCACGACGGTCGCCGGCAACGTGCCGGTCGACCTCACCACCGCCAACGTGCTGCGGCTGATCGAGGTGGCCGGGCGGGGCGACGTGCCCGTCTACCGCGGCGCCAGCCAGCCGCTGCTGCGCCCACTGAAGACCGCCGAGTTCATCTGCGGGCCCGACGGGCTGGAGGGCGCCGGCCTGCCGCCGCCCAAGGGCAAGGCGCAGAAGAAGCACGCCGTCCAGTACATCCTCGATACGCTGGAAGCGGCCGAGGACCGCTCGATCACGCTCTGCCCGCTGGGGCCCCTGACCAACATCGCGCTGGCCTTCGCGCAACGGCCGGACCTCAAGGCGAAGGTGGCGCGCGTCGTGTTGATGGGCGGGGCGCGCGACCTGGGCAACGTCACGCCGGCGGCTGAGTTCAATTTCTATGTCGACCCGCACGCCGCGCGCATCGTGCTGGAATCGGGCGTGCCGATCGTGCTGTTCGGCCTGCACGCAACCCACCAGGCGATGGCGACGCACGAACGCACCGCCGCGATCGCGGCCCTGGGCACGCCGGTGGCGAAGTCGATTCACGGCATGCTGTCGCGCCACCGCCCCGGCGCCAAGGCGAAGTTCGGCGTCGAGGGCCACCCGATGCACGATCCCTGCGTGATCGCGTATCTGCTGTGGCCCGACCTTTTCACCGGCCGCGACTGCCATGTCCATGTCGAGACCGAGGGCGCCGCGACGATGGGATCGAGCGTGATCGACTGGTGGAATTCGACCAAGAACCCGCCCAACGCCACGGTCGTCGACGTGATCGACGATGCCCAGCTCTTCGAGCGCCTGACCCGGCAACTCGCCACGCTTCGCTAGGAACGCCCCATGCAGGATTTCGCCACCGAGCTGCGCCAGGAGGCCGAGGCTGCGATCGCCACGGCGCGCGATGCAGCGCTCCGCGCCCGCACCGCCCACGCCCGCGCCGAGCTGATGCGCCACATGCTGACCACGGCGGCCAAGGTAAAGGAACGCCCGGCGCGGGACGCGATCGCCTTCGTGCTCGGCGAGTGGCTCGCGGCCTGGGGCCAGGATCCCGCGACCTGCCCACAAAAGCCGCAAATGGAAGATCTGGCGGCCGCCTGCCAGGCCATGGTGCGCGCGCCCGGCGCGCATGCCGACACGGCGGTGCGCCACGCCTTCGCCGCCCTGGAGGCAGCCTACGCCGCGGCCGGCACGACGCTGGCCGACCAGATGGCCTGGCGGTCGAGCTGCGCGCATGGGTGGTGGGCCGACATCAGCCCTTCGCCCCAGAATGGTGGCTACTCGGCCCTGTCGCGACGCGCCGAAACCCTGTGGGAGCGCGGCTGCGCGCCGCACTGCCGGTAACGAATTCCCTGCTGGTTGCCTGCGCTCCCCGAAGCGGGCAAGATCGTCGGCAATCCGCGCAACGCTGCGGATTGGGGACTTCATCAGCAGGGGAGACAATCACGTGAAATCGCTTGCAGGAGCCGGCTTGCGACGTCTGGCGGCGACCGCCGCCACGGTCGCGATCCTGACGTTCGGCCACTTGGGCGCTACAGGGCCAGCCCTCGCCCAGACCACCATGAAGCTCGTGCCGCAGGCGGATCTGAAGCTGTTCGATCCGATCTCGACCACGGCCGCCATCTCGCAGAACCACGGGCTGATGATCTACGACGTGCTGTTCGCGCTGGACAGCAAGATGCAGCCGCAGCCGCAGATGGTGCAGAGCTACACCACCAGCCCGGACGGGCTGAAATGGACCTTCGTGCTTCGTGACGGGCTGAAGTGGCATGACGGCACGCCGGTCACGGCCAAGGACGTCGTCGCCTCGCTGAACCGCTGGGGCAAGCACACCTCGCGCGGCGGCTACCCGATGTTCCAGCGCACCGACACGCTCACCGCGAAGGACGCCAAGACCGTCGAGTGGACGTTCAAGGAGAAGTTCGGCCCTGTCCTGCAGATGCTGGCCGATCCGTCGCTGCCGGTCTTCATCATGCGCGAGAAGGACGCGATGACCGATCCGTTCCAGCAGGTGACGGAGACCACCGGCTCGGGCCCGTTCATCTTCGTCAAGGAGGAGTGGGTTCCGGGCAGCAAGGTCGTCTACAAGAAGAACCCGGCGTACGTGCCGCGCAGCGAGCCCTCGGACGGCATGGCCGGCGGCAAGATCCCGAAGCTCGACCGCGTCGAGTGGATCTACATCCCCGACACCAACACCGCCGTGCAGGCGCTGCTGGCGGGCGAGGTCGACGCGATCGAGCAGCCGCCGTACGACCTGCTGCCGAACATGAAGAAGGACAAGAACATCACCGTTCGCGTCCTCGACCAGCTCGGCAAGATGGGCCATATCCGCCCGAACCACCTGCACCCGCCGTTCAACAACCTGAAGGCCCGCCAGGCGCTGCAGCTCCTGGTCGACCAGAAGGAGTTCCTGGCGGCGATGGTCGGCAATCCCGAGTTCGAGAAGGAATGCTACGCCATCTTCATGTGCGGCTCGCCGCTGGCGGTCGACAAGTACGGCGAGGAGTACCGGAAGACCAACGTCGCCAAGGCCAAGCAGCTCTTCCAGGAGGCCGGCTACAAGGGCGAGAAGATCGTCATCATGCAGCCGACCGACCAGCAGCTGATCGGCACCATCTCGATGGTGATCGCGCAGAAGCTGACCGAGGCCGGCATCAACGTGGACCTGCAGGCGACCGACTGGTCGACGGTGATCAGCCGCCGCGTGAAGCAGGACGCGCCCGGGCCGGGTTCGCCGGGCTGGAACATCTTCACCACCTGGTGGACGGGCATCCCGATGTCGAACCCGCTCACCAACGCGCCCCTGTCGACGACCTGCGACAAGAAGAACTGGTTCGGCTGGCCGTGCGACGAGGAGCTGGAAAAGCTCCGGACCGCCTACATCTCGGCCGGCACCGTGGCCGAGCAGAAGGCGGCGGCCGAGGCGCTGCAGAAGCGCTACTTCGAGTTCCTACCCTACATCAACACCGGGCAGTTCCTGGCCCCGGTGGCCTACCGCAACTCGCTGACGGGCGTGCCGAACGCCCTGCTGCTGGTGGCGTGGAACATCGAGAAGAAGTAGCGGCATGACGCCGTAGGCTAGACAGGAGGGGCGGCGCGGCGAGGCGTCGCCCCTTTTTCTTTTTCGGGGAGCCCGATGTCCGACGAACTGACGATGATGACCGCGACCGAGATGCTGCGCCTCTACCGCGCCAGGAAGCTGTCGCCGGTCGAGACGACCAAGGCCGCCATCGACCGCATCGAGAAATACGACGACCAGGTCAAGGCCTTCCGCCTGTTCGCGCCCAGGGAGGCGATGAAGGCGGCGCGCGAATCCGAGAAGCGATGGGCGAAGGGCAAGCCCAGGGGCAGCCTCGACGGCGTACCGACGACGCTCAAGGACCAGTGGCTGACCAAGGGCTGGTCGACGCTGCGCGGCTCCACCCTGTCGCCGACCAAGGGGCCGTGGAAGGAGGACTCGCCCGCGGTGGCGCGGCTACGCGAGCACAACGCGGTGTTCCTGGGCAAGACCACCATGCCCGAGTTCGGCTGGAAGGGCGTGACGGATTGCGCGCTCAGCGGTATCTCGCGCAATCCCTGGGACCCGTCCAAGACCTGCGGCGGGTCGAGCGGCGGCGCCGCGATCGCGGCGGCCGCGGGCTTCGCGCCGCTGAACCTGGGCTCGGACGGGGCCGGATCGGTGCGCATGCCGGCGGCGTTCTGCGGCGTCTTCGGCATCAAGGGCACGTTCGGCCGCGTGCCGGCCTATCCCTACGCCACCCTGCCGATGATGTCGCATTCCGGCCCGATGACGCGCACCGTCACCGACGGCGCGCTGATGTACAACGTGATGACCCTGCCCGACCCGCGCGACTGGCTGGCGCCGCCCTATGACGGGCGCGACTACCTGGTCGGCCTCGACCAGGGCGTGCGCGGCCTGCGCATCGCCTATAGCCGCGACCTGGGCTACGCCAAGGTCGACCGCGAGGTGATCCAGGCCGTCGACAAGGCGGTCAAGGTGTTCGAGGAGCTGGGCGCGATCGTCGAGGAGAA
>JAEULC010000223.1 GCA_016792605.1 Rhodospirillales bacterium | reverse complement strand
CGGCGTAGTTCAGCACGCCTTGCGCGATGGCGCGGAAGTCGATCGCGGGCTCGGCGGCGGCCTTCAGGAGGCGGCGGCGCTCCGCCGGCTCCTCGACCTTGATCGCGGCGACGGTCTGTTCGCCGAGCGTCTGCGCGACCTGCTTTACCTTGGCGGCGGTGTCCGTCTCGCCCGCGAATAGCGGCCCGGCGCCCGCAACGATCAGCAGCGTCGCGATGCTCAATGTCTTGCGCATGGACATGGAAAATCTCCGTTCATATGCCGGAGGGCGGCCGCGCGGGCTCGATTGCCAGCGCCGTCAGCGACCTAGATATCCACCCGAGCCAACCCTCTCACGCAGTCAACGTGTAGAGGCCCAAATGGTTCCCAGTGTGGCAGGCGCGGTGTCCGATGTGGTGCGCTCCGGGGAACGACGCGGCTTATCTGGTAGGTGCTGCCCAACCGTGCCGCCGCGCCGCCGCAATTCCCGCCTTGCTCACGCGCGGCCGACCAGGTTGATCAGCAGCGAGCCGAGGAACAGGACCAGGAAGACCACGAACAGGATTTTGGCGAAGCCGGTCGCGACGGATGCCACGCCCCAGAAGCCGAAGGCGCCGGCAACCAGCGCGACCACGAGGAAGATCAGGGCCCAGGTGAGCATGGCATCGCTTCCCATCGGTTGAACGGCCTGCGGCGCCAATCGCCGCAGCCGGTCAATAACGCGTGAGCAACGGACGCGGTTCCGAGGAAATCTACGGAGCGGCGTGCCGCGGGGCTACTTGAACGGAAGCCCGCCGCTGACCGCCTGGTAGGTGGTGATCGCCAGCCGCGTGGGGTCGAACGGCTTGGTGATCAGGAACGCGGGCTCGTTGATGGCGCCGGTCAGCAGGCGCTCGGGATAGGCGGTGATGAAGATCACCGGCACGGTCGAATCCTTGTGGATCTCGGCCACCGCGCGCTGTCCGTCGCCGCCGTGGCGCAGGTTGATGTCGGCCAGGATCAGGCCCGGGCGCTTCTCCCGGGCCATCGCCACCGCCTCGGCCTCGCCCGCCGCGACGCCGACGACGCGATGGCCGCAGGACGCGACCAGCCCGGCGATGTCGAGCGCGATGACAGGCTCGTCCTCGATGATCAGCACATCGGTCTGGGCGTTGGTGCGCAGACGTTCCTTGGCGCTGGTCAGGAGCTGCACGGCCTCGGTGCCCGAGACGCCCATGATCGCACCGGCGGAATCGACCGGGAAGTTCTCGAGCGAGGTCAAGAGCAGGATCTGTCGCTCCTGCAGCGATAGCGAGCCCTCGGGCGACGTCTTGCCCGCCACGGAACTCGCTGCCGCGTCGGTGACGCGCCGGAACAGCTCGATCGTGTGCTGCTCGCTGTCCTCGACCGCCTGGGCCATGTCTACCTGCGCCAGCGCGGCGGCGACCAGGCCGTCGCCGGCCGCGCGCGTGCCGGCAAGGGCGCGCGCATAGCGGCGAAGATAGGGGAGGGATCGAAGGACGTTGTCCTTCGCCAGCAGGTCGGTCATGTCGGATACCCTTTGCAGCAAGTCGCCCGGAATCGGCCCAGGCTATGGTTCGGTGGCTTATCTTCTGTCGGTGATCGGAAAACGGTATCGCGGCGGTGGAGCGCGTGCAATCCTTCCGGCGCGACGAGGGGCTTCGCCGAAAATGCTGCCTCGCCGCGGCAACGAACCGGCCCGGGACCCAGTTTGCGCTCCGCATGACCGCCTCGCTGAAAGAACAGCTCGTTGCCCTGCTGCCGGACCTGCGCGCCTTCGCGCGCTCGCTGGAGCATGACCGCACCCGCGCCGACGACCTCGTTCAGGAAACCGTCGCCCGCGCGCTGGCGGCGCTCGACAGCTTCCAGCCAGGCACCAACATGGGCGCCTGGACCTTCACCATCCTGCGCAACGAGTTCTATTCCCATCATCGCCGGCAGCGACGCTCGCCGACGGTGCCGGCGGAGGAGGCGGAAGCGGCCGCGCCCGCCATCGACTCGCCGCAGGAATCGCACATGGCGCTCAGAGACCTGCGCTCCGCCTTCTGGCGGCTGACGCCGGAGTATCGCGAAGCGCTGATCTTGGTCACCATGCGCGGTCATACCTATGAAGAAGCCGCCGCGATCTGCGGCTGTGCAGTGGGAACCGTGAAGGCCCGCGTCAGCCGCGCCCGTGCCCGCCTTCAAGCGGACATGGATACGGACAACGCTCCTCCATAAACGCACCGGCGCGCCGTCCGTTCCCCGGTCCGGGCGGCAGGCGGCGCGTCCTCAAAAAAATTTTGCCGGCGCGCCGAAGCCGGAGTGACTGAACCCAGATAAGATATTGTTTTATAAGAAAAACATTCCATCGACGAAAAAACGTCGGTCGACGGCAACCATCCGACGGGGGCGTCATTGGTTTCGCGAAGATCGAGAAACAGAATGGAGATACCCGCGATGAGCTTCCACGACGATCTCAAGGACATCCTGCCCCGCCTGCGCCGTCACGCCTTGGCGCTGACGCGCAATCGCGACGCGATGGAGGACCTCGTCCAGGACACCGTCGTCCGCGCCCTGGCGGCGCAGGACAGCTTCACGCCGGGCACCAACTTCGCCGCGTGGATTCACAAGATTCTGCGCAACGAGTTCATCTCCAAGATCCGCAAGAACCGCAATGTCGTGCCGCTGGACGACATGGTTGCCGAGCGTATCGCGGTGCCGGAGTCACATGAGGATCGCCTGGTCCTGCGCGAGCTGATCACGGCGATCGACCGTCTGCCGGCGGCGCAGCGCGAGGCGCTTCTGCTGTCGACCCTGTCCGACCTGAATCACGACCAGATCGCGGACGTCATGGGCTGCCGCTCGGGCACGGTGAAGAGCCGGATCTCGCGCGCACGGCGCCAACTGCATGCCGACCTCATGGGCACCAGCGTGGCCGACGAGCCGCAGGTCCTGGCGACCAAGGGGGCGGACGATTTCGCGGCCGACGACGTTGCCGGCGAGCCGGATGCGGGTTCGGCCGGGATCGGCCTGGAAGCGCCCGAGCACGGCTTCGACAGCCGGGCCCTGCGCGTCTAGCGCGCAGCGCGGGACCATATTCTACCGGACAATTGCGGACACGGGTTGTCGGGCAGTATGGTGACAATGGAAAGCGATACCGGTGCGAGCAAGTCGGCTCGCACCGGGGCCGCCGCGGAGGGTGTCGGATCGATCACCGACGAAGCCGTGGCGGATCGGTTAGACAGTCAGGCGGGCGACGCTTCACGGGACAATCGCCCGCCGCTGATTGGGGCACGAATGGGCAAGGATCCACCCGAGCAGGCTGCCACGAAGGCTGGCGACGAAGGCTCGGGAACGGAGAAGTCGAACGGACAGGGACGGCCGCGCGCCAAGGCGGGGCGGTCGTCGACGGCGTTCGACCTCTGGCTTCAGCGGGAATTGCAGGACATGTTCGCGGATGTCAGCCGCGAGCCGGTGCCTGACGAGCTGATGCGCCTTATCGACGAATCGAAGGCCAAGAAGTAGACCCCCACACGGGAGCCTGCCGACCGGGCTTGCGATCTGGCGTCGGTCCTTCCGACGCCTCCAGCCGCTCGCGGCCGACGACCAACAATCCTCCAGCAGGCAGCGCGGTCCTGGCCGACATGTCCCAATCCCCGCCAGACGGCGACGCGCCTCCCAGTCCTTCGCCGGCGCGGCCGGTCCCGACCCGGTTGGGGCGCTGGTCGGTCCGCGTCCGCATCGTGCTCTCGCTGTTGCTGATCGCGCTGCCGATCGCGGCCTTCGCCAGCTACGGGGCCTTCGTCAAGCGGGAAGACGACCTGGCCGACGCGCGCGACCAGCTCCTGCGCCAGGCAACGGAGCTGGCCACGGCCCAGCGCGCGGCCGTCGCCGGCGCGCGGCAATTGCTGACGGTCTTCGCCCAGGGGCTCGCCTACCGCGAGCTGCTCGCGGCGGGCTGCACCGAGGCTGGCGGCGCCCAAGAGGCGCTTGGCGAGTTCCTGCCCGAGATCGTCGTGCTGGACCGGGCGGGCGGCCAGGTGTGCCGGCCGGGCGCCGCGGCGCCCCTGTCGCCCTCCGTGCAGGACCTGTTCGAGGCGGTGCGCGGCTCGAGCCGCTTCGGCCTGCGGTTTGCGCTCGTTTCGCCTTCGGCCGACCGTGGCAGTCACCTGATCGCCGGCATGCCGATCGTGGCCGACCGCGCGCTGCGCGGCGTCGTGGTGGCGCGGCTCGAGCTTCCGCGGGCGCCGCCGGACCGGAACGCCGCGCTGCCGGCCGGCGTCTCGCGCTGGATCGCGGGCGCGCGGGGGGCCCCCTGGATCGGGCTGGGCGGGCTGGACCATTCATTCCCGGCCGCCCCCAGGCCCCTGGAGGCGATGGCGAGCGAGGCCGGCGTGTTCGAGAGCGTTTCCGCCGACGGCGCAGGGCAGTTCGTCGCCGTGGTCAAGGCGACCGACGACAGCTTCGCCGTCGCCGCGACGCCGTCGGAGCCGGTATTGCGCAAGCTCAACTTCGACCTTGCCGTGCGCCTGGGGCTGATCCTGCTGTGGTTCGCCGTCGGGTTCCTTCTGGTCAAGCTGGCGGTGCGCTACTCGGTGCTGAACCCGCTGCGCAGCCTGACCAACGCGATCCGGTCCTATGGCGGCGCCGCCGTGCCGTTCCGGCCGCCGGCCGACCTGGCGTCGATGCCGACCGAACTGCGCGAGCTGGCGGCGCGCTTCTCCGATGTGGCCGACGCGAACGCCGCCCGCGAAACGAACCTCAACCGGCTCGTCGAGCAGCGCGACCTGCTGGTGCGCGAGATCCATCACCGCGTGAAGAACAACCTGCAGATCGTCACGTCGCTGCTGAACTTGCAGGCGCAGCGGATCCGCAATCCCGCGGCCCGCGAGGCGCTGTTCGCGGCGCGCGAGCGGGTGAGCGCCCTGTCGCTGCTGCACCGCCACCTTTACCTGCAGCAGGATGTCGACGCGATCGACTTCCGGTCCTTCCTGCAGGAACTGGCGGAGCAGCTTTCCGCCGTCATGGAAGGCGGCGGACGCGACCGCGTCGCGATCGACGTCCAGGCGCCGACGATCCGTCTGGCGTCGGACCAGGTCGTCCCGCTGGGCCTGGTCGTGACCGAGGTCATCACCAATGCCTTCAAGCATGGGTTCACCGACGATCGGGGCGGCGCCATCCGGGTCGGGCTGCGGATCCTGGACGATCAGCAGGCCGAGCTCACCATCGCCAATGACGGCCACCACGAGGCCGACGTGGAAGCGTCGGAGGAGGCCACCGGCGGGCTCGGCAGGCTGCTGATCGCGGGCTTCGTCCAGCAGCTCGACGGCACGCTGGAAACCAGCCCGCCGGGCGAGCCCTACCGGATGACGCTGTGCTTCCCGGTCAAGGTCGCGGACGCGCCAGCCTGAAGAGCCAGGCCGGCGAGTGCCGCGTCAGTTGCCGGCCTTCTCCCACTCGCGCTGGAAGTCCTGCCAGGCGAGTTCGAAGCCGCGCTTGGTCGCGTCCCATTTCTCGGCCGTGCTGTCGCTGAGTGCGTTCCACTGCTTCTTGACGTTCTCCCAGGCCGAGGCGGCCTTGGTGGCGGCCTGGGCCGAACCGGCCTCAGTCTTCTCCTTGGCCTTGGCCGCCATGTCACGCATCTTCAGCTCCCATTCCTGGATCTGTAGCTTGGCGGCCGCCGCGTACTGGTCGCGGCTTGTCTCGCTGCCGGCCGGCCACTCGAACGCGGGCTGGGCCGCGACCTGCTCGCGGGTCAGCGCCAGCCGGTACTGCTTCGGCCCGGACAAGGCCAGGTCGGCGATCGGCACGGCGATGAGGCGGCCCTGGATGCCCAGGAAGCCGCCGACCGCGACGATGGCATGGACCGCGCGGCGGTCCTGGCCGATTACCAGGTCCTCGATAGTGCCCAGGGCCTCGCCGTCGCGTCCCTGGACGCTTCGGCCCACATAGTCGGTCGCGCGGAGGGAATAGGCCGCCGGGCCGGTGGCCGGGGCCGAACCTTGCGCCAGGGCCTGGCCGGCGCCGGCCAGCAGCAGCAGCGCGCACAGGGAGTGTCTAAACTTGTACATGGTCGTCCTCGCCTTCGAGGCCGCGCGTCGGCGTGCCTCCACCTTACCACGCAACGCCGCGAGCACGATTGCGGTTCCCGGGCAACTCGCTTGCTACGACAGGACGGCGCAACGTCGCAACGATGCCGAATGGCGTGCGTTGACCCTGCGAACCAACCGCAGGTACCCGTCCAAACGGATGGGATGGTTGGGAAATCCTGTGTGGGGGCAGGTTTACCATGTAGGAGCGGTGTGTCGTGAGTTGCCGGACAAAACGAGCGCAAGAACGGGTAGCGGCGCTGTCCCGGCCGGGCCGTAGGGGGCAGCAGCCCGAAGCGTTCGATCTGTGGCTGCGGCGCCAGCTCGACAGCGCCTACGGCAAGGCCGGCGACGAGCCATTGTCGCCGGAACTGGAGAAGCTGCTCGGCCGGGCCGGGCGGTCCTAGGCCTCAGGCTCGACGGTCACCTGCCGGGGCAGCAGCACCTCGATCTTGGTGCCCTGGCCCGGGGCGGAGCGGACGCGGATGCGGCCGTGCGCCTTGCGCAGCAGTTCGCGCACCTGATACATGCCGATGCCGTAGCCGGCGGCCTTGCTGCTGCGCAGCGGCTTGAACAGGTCCTCGCGCAGGAAGGCGGCATCCATGCCGGGGCCGTTGTCCGCGATGGTGACCGCCACCATCGGCCCGTCGTCGACGATCGAGACGGTCACCCGGCCGGATCTTCCTGCCGCTTCCGCCGCATTCGCCAGCAGCTGGCGGAACACGCTCTCCATCGCCGAGCGGCTGGCCTCGATCCTCAGTGTCTGGCCGGAGCGGTCCTCGAGCGCAAGGTTGGTGCCGGCGTCGGCGATCGGCTTGGCGAGGTCGCCGATCAGGTCGGCGATGGCGATGACGCTAGTCGGCTCGGCATGGTCCTTGCGGATCTGCAGCAGCATCTGCTGCATCTTTCCGATCGAGTCGCCGATGGTCAGCAGCATGTCCTGCTGGAACTCTGGGTTGTCGCCCACCTGCTTTGCGTTGTCCACCATCAGCGAGAGCTGGTAGATCAGCGACTTGATGTCGTGGGCAACGAAGGCCACGCGCTCCGAGAACTCCTTGAGTTCCTTCTGCTCGGCGAGCGACATGGTGGCGCGA
>JAEULC010000222.1 GCA_016792605.1 Rhodospirillales bacterium | reverse complement strand
TGTGGTCTGCGGCAGCCCCTCGCATGACATCCTCCCAACTGGACGGCATCGAGCGACGATGCTCGCATAAGGCGCAGAATCTAGAAAGCTCTTGTTAACTGATAACTAGAAAATTAGATATTACTTCTTATAGTGATATGTTAATGTAGTAAAGCTCTCAAAAGTAGTACTCATGGCAGACACGCTGCTCCGCTATCCGCTTCTCGGCCTGCTCTGGGCCCTGCTGCTGACCATCGCGCTCGCGATCCTGTGCCGGTTCCTGCCCGGCGGGACCGGCGACCGCATGAGCGGCGTCGCCGTACGGAGTCTGCCCGACGCCTAGGGCCGACGCAGGCTGAGGATGTACCCGATCAGGTCGTCGGTCTCGCTCCGCGACAGGCGGAAGTCGGGCATGTTCTGGTGGGGCGTCATCAGGAAGGCGCGCAGGCGGAATTCCGTGGTGCGGGGATCGGCCGCCAGCGTGGCGAAGGGCGGCGCCAAATCCGTGCCGCCGCGCGTCGCGCCCGGATCGACCACGTGACAGGCGCTGCACCATTCGCCCGCCAGCTTGCGGCCGGCGGCGACATCGCCGACCTGCTGCGCCTGCGCGGCGCCGATTCCCATCGTGCCGGCGACGATCGCCGCCGCGACTACGCTTCTTCCGAGGTTCATGACCGGGCCCGCCCTTGTTGCCATTGACAAGAACCTAACCCCGCCGGCCGATGCCCGCCTTGAGGCAAATCAAGCACCGGGTCAGGCGACTGCGACGACGCGGGCCGCTACGCGACCTTGATGACACGGAAGGTGCGGGTCTCGCCGTCCTGCTCGGTCACCGACACGTACTCGCCCGGCTTGAAGACATGAGCGTCGAACTTCCAGCCCGATTCATCGTCCTGCGGCGCGCGGTCGAGGTCGTAGTGGAAGGTCCAGCGCCGGCCCTGGGTATGGATCAGGTGGCCGTGCTGGTCGTCGGCGCCGCGCCAGAACCGGCGGACCTTGCACTTGGCGCGCTCCTTGCGCCAGCCATCGACGTCGATATGCCCGTCGGCGCCGAGCGGCGCCACGAATTCGTAGCCATGCTCGGTACTGCCCTCGGGAAAAGCGGGGTCGCGGGCCAGTTCAAGACGGATCGTCCGCAGGGTCGCGGTCATGGATGCACTCGCTTTGACGGGAATGGGAACGAAGGCGCCTCGTGCGCCACCAACTAGTGCGCCATCAGCACCGGCACCTTGGATTCGGCCAGCACCTTGCGCGTCACCCCGCCCAGGATCATCTGGCGCAGGCGGCTCTGCGTGAAGGCGCCCATGACCAGGAGGTCGGTATTCGAGGCATAGGCCTCGTTCATCAGCGCCTCGGCGGTCGAGCGCGCCGCGGGGTGGAAGCGGTGGACCGTCGCCTTCACGCCATGCCAGCCGAAATGCCGCAGCAGGCCGCTGTCGCTGCTGGCCTCGGCATGCTTGCTCTCGTCGGCGGTCACGATCCGCACGTCCTTGGCGCGGCGCAGCAGCGGCATGGCATAGCCGATGGCGCGTGCCACCTGGATGCTGCCGTTCCAGAAGATCGTCACGCGCTCGCCCATCGTCGCCGGCGGCTCGGGCGGCGCCACCATGACCGGGCGCCCGGTGTCGAACAGCACCGCCTCGACGACGGACTCGGTGACCAGGTCCTTGGCGTTGGCCGGGCGCGCGACCACGATCAGGTCGGCGATGCGGCCGCGGCGGGTGACGACGTCCTCTTCGCTGCCCTGCTCCTCGCGCCAGGCACAGGACAGGGTCGCGGGCGGCGGCGGCACGTCGACCAGGGCAATGTTGTGCTCGGTGCGCCAAGCCTCGAAGGCCTCGCGCGCGCGCTGCGACCGGGTCGTCGCGTCGCGCTCGGCGACCTGCAGGATCTCCTCGACCAGCGGGCCGGACATGCCTTCGCCGATCACGGGGATGGCGTCGCGCGGATCGCCATGCGCGTGCAACGCGTCGATATGGGAGTTGAAGCTCTTGCCGACGCTGTAGGCGGTCGACAGCGATACGCGATCCGACGGCGAGCCCGACAGCACCGCCAGGATGGACTTGATTGGCATGACCCTAACTCCCGTCCCATATTCCCTTAGTTTATTGCGTACCACGCCGGTCGCCTAGCATGCATGATCCAGATCAAGGACCGGAGCAAAGATTGGCCCGACCGCGCTCCGGGTCAACCCTGTTCGGCAGGCTAGGGCCTAGAGGCCGAGCGCCGCACGGGACCTGGCCAGCACCTCGGCCGGCGTACCGCCGGCATCGATCCGGTGCCAGGCCATCGGCCCGGGGTCCTGGGCGAGCTGCATCCGCACGATGTCGGCGCCGGCATCCGACACGTCGCCGCGCCGCGCCGACACCCGCGCTTCGAGCTGGCCCGCCGGCGCTTCCAGCCACAAGCCGGCGAAGGGCGCGCCTGCCGCCTTCGCGACCGCCTCGATCTTCAAGCGCTGGGCAGGCGCGAGGTAGACCGCGTCGGCGATGGCCGCGTGCCCGGCCGCCAGCGCCCGCCGCGCGCCCTCGGCCAGCCCGTCGAACACCCGCGCCGTCATCGCCCGGTCATAGGCCGCCGGCGGCAGGCGGTCGAACAACCCGCCGCCTGCCAGCGTTTTCCGCAGGGCGTCGCTGCGCAGCACGAGCGCGCCAGGGACCGGGCCGATCATGGGCGCCAGGCCGAGCGCCAGGGTCGACTTGCCGGTCCCCGACAGCCCGCCGACCGCGAGCAGCCGCGGCCTTGGCGGGTCGAGGCAGGCGAGCGCAAGGTCGAGATAGGCGCCGGCCTCGGCGATCTTCGCCTGCGCCCTTGCCGCATCGGCCTGGCGCCGCGCCGCGGCCAGGCCGACCTGGGCGCGGATCGCAGCGCGCGTCGCCAGGAACAGCGGCAGGGCCGCCAGCCCGTCGACCGGCAGCAGCGCGTCGCCGCCCGCCGCGCCAGCGTCAGCCATGGCGCGCATCAGGTAGCGGTTGAAGGCGGCGTTGGCGAGCCCCGGCAGTCCTCGGTGCTGCAGGTCCATCAGCAGGAAGGCGAGGTCGTAGAGCACGTCGCCGCAGGCGATGCGGTCGTCGAATTCGATCGCGTCGAACAGCGTCGGTTCGCCCTGCCACAGGCAGACATTGCCCAGGTGCAGGTCGCCATGGCCGTGGCGCACGAAGCCCTGGTCGCGGCGGCGGTCGAGCAGGGCGGCGTTGCCGTCGAGCGCCTTTCGGATCGCCCCGGCGAACCGATCCAGCCGGTCCCCGTCCACCAGGCCCGAAGCGACGAGCCCGTCGACCACCCCGTCGACGATCCGGCGCATCGCCAAAAGGCCGCCATGCTCGGGCCGCAGCTCGGCGGCGGCGTGGAACTCGGCGATCGCGTCGGCCAGCTTCAGCACCGTGTCCGTGTCGAGCAGCCCGTCGCGCGCGCGCTGGTCGAAGAGCGCATCGTCGGCGAAGCGCCGCATCTCCAGCACCCAGTCCACGGCGTCGAGGCGCGGTTCGGTCCCGGGCGCCCCCAGCGTCAGGCGGCCGTCGCCGTCGGCGACAATGGGCCGGACCGCCAGGTACAGATCCGGCGCGGTGCGGCGGTTGATCTGAAGCTCCGCGGCGCAGGCCGCGCGCCGGCGCTCGACCGTGGAATAGTCGAGGAAGGGGAACTTGACCGCGCGCTTCAGCTTGAACACGCGCTCGCCCGCCAGCACGACCACGGCGCCATGCGTGTCGATGCGCCGGGTCGCCGTCACGCCTTGGGAAGCACCGCCATGCGTCGCCGGGTCGAGCAGCAGGGCGATCGTCGCGCGCTGGTCATCGCCGGAGCCGGCCATGGGTTGGTCCGCGCCGGTCAGGCGAAGCTCGCCCGCGGCTCGACGATGCCTGCCGGGTCCTGGTGGATGATGACTTCGGCGCCGGGATAAGCCGCTTTCAGCTTGGCCTCCAGCGCATCGCTGATCCGGTGCGCCTCCGCCAGGGACATCGCGCCGTCCATCTCGACGTGGAGCTGGATGAACCGGTCCGGCCCGGCAGCGCGGGTGCGCAGGTCATGCATGCTCTGCACGCCCGGCTGCGCCAGGCAGATGTCGCGGATGCGCGCACGCTCGGCGTCCGGCAGCTCGCGGTCCATCAGCATGTCGAAGGACAGGCGGGCGATCTGCCAGGCGCTGTAGACGATGTAAAAGGCGACGAGGCCGCCGAACACCGGGTCGATGATCGGCAGGTCGAGCCACCGCGCCAGGACCAGCGCCGCGATGACGCCGCCATTGACCAGAATGTCGCCGGCATAGTGCAGCGAGTCGGCGCGGATCGCGGTCGAGTTGGTGCGCGCGATGACGTGGCGCTGGAACAGCACCAGCGCCAGCGAGACGGCCATCGACATCGCCATCACGGCGATACCGATGCCGGAATGTTCGACCGGCTGGGGCGCGCCCAGGCGCTTGATCGCCTCGGCCAGCAGCAGCACCGCCGAACCGGCGATGAACGCCGACTGGGCCAGGCCGGCCAGCGGCTCGGCCTTGCCGTGGCCGAAGCGGTGCTCGCGGTCGGGCGGCATCAGGGCATGGCGCACCGCCAGGAGATTGACGAGCGACGCCGCGGCGTCGAGCAGCGAGTCGAGCAGGCTGGCGAGGATGCTGACCGAGCCGGTCAGGATCCAGACCGCCAGCTTGACCACGATCAGCACGACGGCCGCCGCGACCGAGGCATAGGTCGCGCGCCGCAGCAGGCGGTCGTTGCCGCCGTTGCGCGCCGATGGCGCCGAAACGGTCACGGGAACAGGCGCTCGGTCCACCAGCCCGGCCGGCCGTCGTCGTGACGGCGATACACGATGCGCTCGTGCAGGCGGAACGGACGGTCGCGCCAGAACTCGATGCGCCGGGGCAGGAGGCGGAATCCGGTCCAGTGCGGCGGGCGCGGCACCTCGCCGATCGCGTATTTCGCCGCGTAGAGCGCGACACGCTTCTCCAGGGCCAGCATGCCGTCCATCGGCCGCGACTGGGTCGAGGCCCAGGCGCCAATGCGGCTGTCGCGCGGGCGGGACTGAAAATAGGCGTCGGCCTCGGCGTCGGTCACGCGCTCGACCGCGCCCTCGATGCGCACGGCGCGGCGCAGCGACTTCCAGTGGAACATGAGGGCAGCGCGCGGATTGGCGGCCAGCTCCCCGCCCTTGCGGCTCTCGGTATTGGTGTAGAAGACGAAGCCCTGCCGGTCGACGCCCTTCAAGAGGACCATGCGCGCGGACGGTGCGCCCGACGCGTCGGCGGTGGCCAGCGTCATCGCGTTGGCGTCGTTCGGCTCGCTCTTCGTGGCCTCGGCCAGCCAGGCCTCGAACTGGGCGATCGGGTCTTCGGCGGCGGCCGCCGGCTCCCCGGAAGCGGCCGGAGAAGCGGCCGGTGCGATGTCGTCGGGCGTCATGGTGCGATCTCCGGTAACCACATGGTGTTCCCGAGCAATCCGGGCTTCGCTCTGGCGGTCGACGGAGTATGATATAGGCCATGTCGGTTCGTCATCAGGGATTGCCCTGGATCGTGGCAGGTCACGCCTTTCGCCGGCGCCTCGGCGCCTTCGTCCTCCTGGCGCTCGCCGCGCCGCTGCAGGGCTGCATGGGATTCGGCAGTTCCGACAAGGCGCCGCCCGCGACCGCGACAACCGCCACCGCGCCGACGCAGGCCGCGCGCGCCAGCGGCGGGAGCGGAAGCGGCGGCGGGCTACCGGGCCTGCCGGTCGCCGGCCAACCTGCCGCGGGCCAGCAGGCCGCGGCGGCCAATGCCGCCCAGATGGCGGCGGCACCAACGCCAGCGGCGGCCGATGCGCCGGAAGTCGCGCTGCTCGACGTCTTCCGCAGCCAGATGGCGGCCGGCAAGTCGCTGACCCGGTCGGACGACGTCTATGCCGAGCGCTCGGCCCAGCTCGCGCTGGAGTATGACAGGGACGGCACGCCCCGACCCTGGACCAACCCGGAGACGGGCACCAACGGCACGGTGACGCCGACGCGCACCTACCAGCAGAACCGAACCTATTGCCGCGAGTTCGCGCAGACGATCCAGCTCCGCGAGCGCGGCAGCAAGGACATCAAGGGCCAGGCCGAGGCCAAGAACGGGGTCGCCTGCCGCCAACCGGACGGGAAGTGGAAATTCCAGTCGTGAATCCCCACATAGCGCCGGCTGACGGTCTGACCGATGACGACTTGAGTGAACGGTAATGCGCGATCCCTATGACGTACTGGGCGTCAAGCGCGACGCCTCGGCCGACGAGATCAAGAAGGCCTATCGCAAGCTGGCGAAGTCGCTGCACCCCGACTTGAACCCGGGCAAGCCCGAGATCGAAAAGAAGTTCAAGGAGGTGACGAGCGCCTACGATCTCCTGGGCGACGCGCAGAAGCGCGCCAAATTCGACCGCGGCGAGCTCGATGCCGGCGGCAACCCGCGCGCCGACCAGGCGTTCCGCGACGCCTGGGCGCGCAGCGGCGGCGGGCATGGTGGCGGCGGGCCCTGGGGCGGTG
>JAEULC010000212.1 GCA_016792605.1 Rhodospirillales bacterium | reverse complement strand
AGCCGCGCCGGTTGCGCAGGTCCTGCGGCCCGCGGATCAGCTCGCAGGCATGCGGCACGAAGCCGCCGGCCTGCTCCCAGCGCAGCTTCAGGAAGTTGATGTCGGCCGTCACGTAGTAGGGACCGTCCTCCATGTCCAGGTCATGGACGAAGGTCGGCTGCCAGTTGTTGTTCGTGCAAGGGCCAGCCATGGCCCCGGAGGCCAGCATCATCGCGGCGGCAGCCACAGCGGCTACGCGGTGCATCATTGCCCACTCCCGTGGATCGCCCGGCACGTCGCCGCCGGGCTTCTTGACGGTCAATGTTAAAAATAATGCACGACCCGGGTCAGGACGCCTTGATTTAGCGCAATTCATTTGGGCCTGAGCGCATTTCGGGCGGGTAGGAAACGGATCGCAATCGCTGTGCGTCCAGACGCGCAATCCCTGCTCCGGCCGCGTCAAGAGACCAGGTCTCCTGACGATAACTTTCACGACTCGGAATCAAGGCTTGATTCACATCAATGCCGATCACCTGTAGATGTCCGATGTTGAAAATATAATGTCTTGGATAGCTGCCCCAATGCACCCGCCCATACGTTTCTTCGACCAGTGCTGCATTTGGATGTCGCTGCCTGCGCTCGTGCTGGTCACGGGTTGCGACATCGAGACGCCGGGGCGTGGAACGGCAGTGCCCTCGGGCGTCATGACGCAAGTCTCCAGTGCGGACGGCCGCGGCGTTTCGATTGGCGAAGGCTCCGGCGCCATGACCATCAGCGCCAGCGGCGCGGCGCAGGACCCGGCCCGATGCACGCCGGACGGCAAATACCTCGACGGAAACACGATCGTACTCGACTTCGCGGAACAGACCGTCAAGCAGGAGATCGAGCAGACCAGGCGCACGCTGGACGACGTCACCAGCCGCATCGAGCAGTGCCGGGGAAAGTCGAAAGGCTTGCCGGAGTACGACGCGCAATTCGGCTGCGACCGCGCGCGCTTCCGGCAGTTGCAGGGCAGATCGTTGCAGTTGAGCGCGCCGTTGGCCGACGCGCGTTCCTTGGCGCCACAAGAATGGGCGGACATGAATGAAGTCGGCAGGCGCGGGCAAATCGCCGCGCGACGAGTACGGGAAGCGTCCAACCGTATCGAGCGCACATTGGCGGAATTGGAGTTCGCACAGTTGGAGGTCGACTGGGCAAAAGCGAGCAAGGCGATGTATGCCGTCGTCGATGCGAAGGAGAATGCGCGCAAGACAGAGCTAGGTTCCGTCAAAGCTCAGCTCGACCAGATGACGCCCCTTTGTGAACGCGCAGAAACCGCCTACGAGCAGAACCCCTGCAACACCGCGCGGCTTGCCAGCGACGCCTTCACGCGTAACCGGGCGCAGCAGCAGCTCGCCGCCCTGGAAGCGCGCCGCGACCTGATCAAGGACTGTCGCAAGGATCGCGAGCGCCAGGCCGGCGGACCGTCGGGCATGGGCTCGCCCACCGCCGAACAGCTGCTGCTGCAGACGCTGCCGGGCATCATGGGTGGGTTCGGGCCGCACCGGAAACCGAGCCACCCGCCGCCAAAGCAAGACAAGTCGCGCGAACCTCACTGGGACGGCCACAAGCATTGACCCGCGCCGCAGCGGCCGGACACGGAATTGCCGATATGGATCAGAACCGTCGCCTCCGAACCCCAGCAGCCGGCTTGGCACGAATGTCGTTCGCCGCAGCGATCGGCCTGCTGCTGGCCGGCGCGCCCGCCCAGCCGGCCGTGCCGGCGGAAGCCGAGCCGTACCTGCCCATCGGCATGGCCGTACCGATGGATGCGCCGCAGCAGCTGCGTCCGCAGTTCGTGCCGGAATTCTCGTTCGTCACCGAGTCGCTGAACCTGGCGCGGGGTTCGGCCGGATCGCCACGGCGGGTGGTCTTGTCGGGGCACGGCACCGTCGCGCCGAGGGAAAGCGTCACGATCTTTCGCCTGTGGATCGAGCGTCTGCACACCGAGGGTCGCGATTTCGGCGGCGGCCAGCCCTTCGTCGTGATCGACGGCGAAATTCAACCGGGCCCGCAGAAATTCCGCAGCCTGTCGATCGACACGACCGGGTACAACCAGTTCCCCGCATCGGGATTTAGCGTCGCCCCGTCACAGCTCATCCGCCAGGCGACCGAGGCATTGCTCGACGGGATGTTCCTGCCGCCGCGCGGCACCGTCGCCATGGCGACCCCCATCGTCGATATCAGCCCCGCCCTGCAGCGCGACCTGACCAGCATGATGCCTTACGCGGCGTTGACGCGCGCCATCGTGCCGGCAGCGATCGTCGGCGCGCGCGCGCATGACGGTCGCCCGGCACTGGTCGCGGCTCTGCGCGACGAGTTGCAGCTCAATGTGGCGGGACGGGCGGTCGCCCTGAACCTGGAAAGCGAATTCCTGATCGACCAGGAGACGGCGCTGCCGCTGGTGATCCGCACCCGGATCTGGGGGGCGCCCAATGTGCCCCCCCTTGCCGGGCCGGTCGACTACGTGGTCCGCACCTTCGTTTCGCTGCCGGGCATGCAGGAACCGATGACGCACCTGGCCGCACCGCCGATCCCGACCGCGGCAGCAGAATCGCCGCCGGTAGCCCCGCCGTCCCGAAGCGAACTGACGCCGAAGAAGCCTGCCGTCGCCAAGCCCGCGCCGGCCACGGCGGCGCCCGCCAAGCCGGCTGCATCACCGGCAAAACCGGCGCCACCCGCGCCATCCGCCACGCCCAGCGACGATGTGGGAGCCCGGCTTCAGACGCTCAAAGGACTTTTCGAACGCGGCCTGATCACCCAGGAGCAATACGAAGCCAAGCAGAAGGAGATCCTGGGTCGGCTCTAGCCTCGGCCGGCAAAAGCCACAGAACCTACTCCGCCGCCTTGGCCGCTGCTTCCGGCACCTTGGTCCGCATGGTCACGAACTCCTCGGCGGCCGAGGGATGGATGCCGATGGTGGCATCGAAATGGGCCTTGGTGGCTCCGGCCTTGATGGCGATGGCGAGGCCCTGGATGATCTCGGCGGCGTCGGCGCCGACCATGTGGGCGCCGAGCACCCGGTCGGTCGTCCGGTCGACCACCAGCTTCATCAGGGTGCGCTCATCGCGGCCGCTGAGCGTGTGCTTCATGCCCTTGAAGCTGGTGCGGTAGATGTCGACCGCGATCCCCTGCCCGCGCGCCGCGTCCTCGCTGAGCCCCACCACCGCGACCGAGGGTTGGCTGAACACCGCCGAGGGCACGTCGCGCCGGTCCATCTTGCGCGGCCGGTTGCCGTAGAGCGTGTCGGCGAAGGCGTGGCCCTCGGCGGTCGCGACCGGCGTCAGGTTGATGCGGTCGGTCACGTCGCCGAGCGCGTAGATCGATGGCACCGAGGTCTTCGACCAGTCGTCGACGATCACCGCCCCCTTCTCGTTCAGCTTCACGCCCAGCTCGGCGAGGCCCAGCGTCTTCGTGTTGGGCGCGCGTCCCGTGGCCATCATCACGGCATCGGTGTCGATGACCTTGCCGTCGGTCAGCGTGACCGAGAGCCCGCGCATGGTCTTGTCGATGCGCGTCACGTCTGTCTTGAGGCGCAGGTCGATATGCTTCTTGCGCAACTCGTCGGCCAGGAAGCTGCGCACGTCCATGTCGAAGCCGCGCAGAATCATCTCGCCGCGGTAGAGCAGCGTCACCGCGGAGCCCAGCGCAGCGAAGATGCCGGCGAACTCGACCGCGATGTAGCCCCCGCCGACAACGACGATCCGCTTCGGCCGCTCCTTCAGGTCCAGCGCCTCGTTCGAGGTGATCGTCAGCTCGCGCCCCGGGATGTCCGGGATCACCGGCCAGCCACCGGTCGCGACCAGGATGGTCTTGGCCGTGTAGCGCTTGCCGGCGACCTCGACCGAGTCGGGCGCCACCACCTTGGCCTGCCCCTGGATCAGCGTGACGCCGGCATTGGCGAGGAGCTTCTGGTAGATGCCCTCGAGCCGCCCGATCTCCTTGTCCTTGTTGGCGATCAGCTTCGCCCAGTCGTGCTGCGCGCCCTCGATCGTCCAGCCGAACCCGGCGGCGTCCTCGATGTCGTGCGCCACGTGCGCGCCGTAGACCAGGAGCTTCTTCGGCACGCAGCCGCGCAGGACGCAGGTGCCGCCGACGCGCCACGCCTCGGCGATCGCCACCTTGGCGCCATGCCCCGCAGCAATGCGACTGGCGCGGACCCCGCCGGAGCCCGCGCCGATGACGAAGAGGTCGAAGTCGTGCTGCGCCATCCGGGCTACTTGTCGATGCCGCCCATGCAAAGGTACTTGATCTCGACGAAGTCATCGATGCCGTACTTGGAGCCCTCGCGGCCCAGGCCCGATTCCTTCACGCCGCCGAACGGCGCCACCTCGGTCGAGATGATCCCGGTGTTGATGCCGACGATGCCGTACTCCACCGCCTCGGCCACGCGCCAGATGCGGCCGATGTCGCGGCTGTAGAAATAGGCCGCCAGCCCGAACTCGGTGTCGTTGGCCAGATGGATCGCATCGGCCTCGGACTTGAAGCGGAACACCGGCGCCAGGGGGCCGAAGGTCTCCTCGCGCGCCACCGCCATCTGCGGGTTGACGTTGGCGAGCACGGTAGGCTCGAAGAACGTGCCGCCGAGCGCGTGGCGCTTGCCGCCGGCCACCACCTTGGCGCCCTTCTTCGTCGCGTCGGCGATGTGCTCCTCGATCTTCTCCACCGCCTTCATGTCGATCAGCGGCCCCTGGGTGACGCCGGACTCGAGCCCGTTGCCGACCTTCAGCTTGCCGACCGCGCCGACCAGCTTGTCGAGGAACTTGTCGTAGATCCCGTCCTGCACCAAGAGGCGGTTGGCGCAGACGCAGGTCTGCCCGGTGTTGCGGTACTTCGACGCGATCGCGCCGTCGACCGCCGCGTCCAGGTCGGCGTCGTCGAACACAATGAAGGGCGCGTTGCCGCCGAGCTCGAGGCCCATCTTCTTCACCGTCGAGGCCGATTGCTGCATCAGCTTCTTGCCGATGTCGGTCGAGCCGGTGAAGGTGACCTTGCGCACGATCGGGTTCGAGGTCATCTCGCCGCCGATGTCCGACGCGCTGCCGGTCACGACGTTGAACACGCCCTTGGGAATGCCGGCGCGCTCGGCCAGCTCGGCCATCGCCAGCGCCGAGTAGGGCGTCTGCGTCGCCGGCTTGCAGACGAAGGTGCAGCCCGCGGCCAGGGCCGGCCCGGCCTTGCGGGTGATCATCGCGGCGGGGAAGTTCCAGGGCGTGATCGCGGCGACGACGCCGATCGGCTCCTTCACGACAACGATGCGCTTGTCGGCCCAGGGCGACTGGATCGTGTCGCCGTAGATGCGCTTGCCTTCCTCGGCGAACCACTCGATGAAGCTGGCGGCATAGGCCACCTCGCCCTTCGATTCCGTCAGCGGCTTGCCCTGCTCGCTGGTCATCAGCACGCCGAGGTCGTCGGTGTTGGCGATCATCAGCTCGAACCACTTGCGGAGGATGGCGGCGCGATCCTTGGGCGACTTGGCGCGCCAGGCCGGCCAGGCCTTGTTCGCCGCCTCGATCGCGCGCCGCGTCTCGGCAGCACCAGCGCGCGGGATGGTGCCCAGCGTGGCCCCGGTGGCCGGGTTGTTCACCGCCACGGTTGCCTTGCCGTCGGCGTCCACCCACTGGCCGTCGATGTAGCATTGCTGCCGGAACAGCTTCATGTCCTTCAGCTTCGGCGCCTCGACGCTGGGATTGTCCTTCGGTGCCATGGCGTTGCTCCCTTCGCGGATCTTCGGTCGGGCGCTACTATAGTCCCGGAGCCCCGAGGATAGAAGCAGCCGGAATGCCCCTGCCGACCGTGTGCCGATTGCTGTCGATCGCGCTGCTGGCCGCCCTTCCCGGGCTCGTCCTGGCGCAATCCTCGGCGCGCGAGCGCGTCGACGACCCGGCGACCTTGCGCGCCCTGTTCGCCGACCGCACCTTCTATGGCCGCTACGCCGACCAGACCAACTGGGTCGAGTACTACGCGCCCGACGGCCGGCTGGCCTACTGGGACGGATGCCCGCACGCGGGGCGCTGGTGGATTGAAGGGGCGGAGGCCTGCTTCCACTACCCGACCATGCTCGGCGGCAACATCTTCTGCTTCGACGTCTACCGCGGGCCGCCGGGATCGGGCCGCGATCTCGAGTTCCTGGCGCCGGGCAGCAGGCCGGACTGGATCGCCGCCGCCTTCACCCGCAATATCCTGCCCGGCAACGTGGAGAACATGTCGCTGACCGCCAGCGGCTGCCAGGTAAGCAAACTTGCAACGACCATCCGGGAGAGAACGCCATGATCAGCTACGACGTCGCGGAGTGCGGCTGCCCGCTCAAACTGTTCGAGCGGCCGACGCCGACGCCGCAGGGGACCGAGGTGCTGCTGCGCGTGCTGGCCGCCGGCGTCTGCCACAGCGACATCCATTTCTGGGACGGCGTCTACGACATGGGCGGCGGCAAGCAGCTGAAGCTCACCGAGCGCGGCATCACCCTGCCCCTGACCATGGGCCACGAGTCGGTCGGCGAGGTGATCGCGCTCGGGCCGGATGCGAGGGGCGTGAAGATCGGCGACCGCCGCCTGGTCTACCCCTGGATCGGCTGCGGCCAGTGCCCGGTCTGCACGCGCGGCGAGGAGAATCTCTGCACCAAGCCCAAGTTCATCGGCGTGCACCGCCCGGGCGGCTACAGCGACCACCTGATCGTGCCGCATGCGCGCTACCTAATGGAGATCGGCTCCCTGTCACCCGAGGAGGCCGCACCGCTGGCCTGTTCCGGCGTCACCACCTTCAGCGCGCTGAAGAAGGTCGAGGCGACGCTGAAGACCGAACCGACGCTGATCATCGGCGCCGGAGGCCTCGGCCTCATGTGCCTGTCGCTGATGAAGGCGATGGGAGCGAAGGGCGCCATCGTCGCCGACATCGACCCGGCCAAGCGCGAGGCCGCGACCAAGGCCGGCGCGCTGGCCACGGTCGACGCGAAGTCGCCCGACGCGGTGAAGCAGGTGATGGAAGCGGCCGGCGGTCCGATCTGGGCGGCGATCGACCTGGTCGGCGCCGAAAGCTCGGCACGCCTCGGCATCGACAGCCTGGTCAAGGGCGGCAAGCTGGTGATCGTCGGCCTCTACGGCGGCGCGGTCACCATCTCGACGCCCTTGTTTCCGATGAAGGCGATGACGATCCAGGGCTCCTATGTCGGCAGCCCCAGCGAGCTGCAGGAACTGCTGAACCTCGTGCAGAAGGCGCGCCCGCCGCGCATCCCGATGACGATCCGCCCCTTGCGCGAGGCGAACGCGGCGATCACCGACCTGAAGGCCGGCAGGCAGATCGGCCGCGCGATCCTGGTGCCGTAGGGATTATTTATGGCGCGGGTCGACGCCCCGCGCGCGCAGCATCTTCTCGATGGCCGCTATCGTAGCGGGCAGGTCATTTTGTGCGATCCGCCACAGGATCGTCCAGTCGATTGAGTCGTAGCCATGCGCGACGCGATCGCGTAGACGCGCCATGTCGGACCACGGAATCGTCGGCGACGCCGCGCGAACGTCCGGGCCAAGCCGCTTCGTTGCCTCGCCGATGATATGAAACTGCCAAGCGATTGCCGACGCCAGAAGCGGATTGCCTTCAAGCTCGGTGGCCGTCGATATCTCCGCGCTGAATTGTGCGATCAGTCTGCCGGCCAGAACGATATCGAGTAACGACTGCTCGTCACGCGGCGTCATAGATGACCTGCGCCGAGTCGAGGATCGCCGCTCGACGGAGATAATTCCTGCTCTTCTCGACACTGCGGCGCGTTAGCAGGTCGACATCCCGACCGGCCAGAGCGCGCAGTTCGTCATGCATCTGGTTGAATTCCGCCAAGCCGATGGCAGCGTCCGCCGCAAACGTCACCAGCACATCGACATCGCTGTCCGGGCGGAAATCGTCGCGCAGCACCGACCCGAACAGGGCAAGCTCGACGATCCGCCACTTGCGGCAGAAGGCGGCGAGCTTGTCCTGAGGGATGTCGATCTTCGGCTTGACTGCGGACGACGAAGGCATGGCCGCGGCGCTCCCTTAAGACCGGAAAGCCGCGCCAATCCTACTCCACCGTCACGCTCTTCGCCAGATTGCGCGGCTGGTCGACGTCGGTGCCTTTCAGCACCGCCGTATGGTAGGCGAGCATCTGCACCGGAACCGCGTAGAGGATCGGCGCCACGAAGGGGCTGACGACGGGCATCTCGATCGCGGCGATGGCGCGGTCGGCCATCTTGGCGTGGCCGGCCTTGTCGGCGAGCAGCACCAGCTTGCCGCCGCGCGCCAGCACCTCCTGCACGTTCGACACGGTCTTGTCGAGCCAGGCATCGCTCGGCGCGATGACGATCACCGGCACCACCTCGTCGATCAGCGCGATCGGCCCGTGCTTCAGCTCGCCGGCGGCATAACCCTCGGCGTGGATGTAGGAGATTTCCTTGAGCTTCAAGGCACCCTCGAGCGCCAGGGGATAGGACGTCCCGCGGCCCAGGTAGAGCACGTCGCGCGCTTCCATGATCTGGTGCGCGATCTTCTGGATGCTGTCGTCGTGGCGCAGCACCTCGACCATGCGGCTCGGCACCTCGGCCAGCGCAGCGGTCAGCTCCGCCTCCTTCGCCGCGTCGATGGTGCCGCGCGCGCGTGCCGCCGCGATCGCGATGCAGGCAAGCACGGTGAGCTGCGTGGTGAAGGCCTTGGTCGAGGCGACGCCGATCTCCGGCCCCGCCAGCGTCGGCAGCACGGCGTCGGATTCGCGCGCGATGGTGCTGGACGGAACGTTGACGACCGACAGGATGCGCTGCTTCTGCGCCTTGGCGTAGCGCAGCGCTGCCAGCGTGTCCGCCGTCTCGCCGGACTGCGAGATGTAGAGCGCCACGCCGCCCTCGGGCATCGGCGCCTCGCGGTAGCGGAACTCGCTGGCGATGTCGATCTCGACCGGCAGTCGCGCGATCTGCTCGAACCAGTACTTGGCGACGCAGCCCGCGTAGTAGGCCGTGCCGCAGGCGACGATGGTCAGCTTCGGCACCTTCGCGAAATCGATGCCCAGGTCCGGCAGCATCACCTTGCGCGCCGCGGGATTGACGAGCTGGGTCAGCGTGTCGCCGATCACCTGCGGCTGCTCGTAGATCTCCTTCTGCATGAAGTGGCGGTAGTTGCCCTTGCCGACCAGCGCGCCCGAGACCTGGGTGCGCACCGTCGGCCGCTCGGCCTTCTTGTTGT
>JAEULC010000208.1 GCA_016792605.1 Rhodospirillales bacterium | reverse complement strand
CTCCTCCTTCGCCCAGCTCCAGTCCACCCTCGTCCAGGACAGCGATGGCGTCTGGATCAACCTCGACCAGAACAACGCCATCCACCTCCAAGGAACAACCATCGCCCAACTCGCCGCCTCAAACTTCATCTTCTCCTGAGGGCTCAAAAGCAACCTCCGTGGCGCCACGTGGTCGCCACGGAGGTGCTCTCTCCAGTACCAGTCGACCGCCAAGCCGTCTGGCGTCCTAGCATAGGCCGACGGCTGGACTCGCCTTGCCACGCCGCCGCTTCTCACGCCGAAGCGAACCCGTTACAATCGCAACCGCACAGGCTGCGCCCGCCCTAGCCAGATCGAGGGGCGGCAATCGGTCAGTTGCACCCGAACGGTCATTTCGAAGGCATCTCCTTGCCAAGCTCCGGCCCCATCCTGCTGTCCCCATGAGTTCCTACCTGAAGCGACTGATCCTCGGCGTCCGCTTCAAGCTGGGACTGGTGTGGCGCCGGGAGGCCGTCTGGCTCGCCCGGCGCGGAAGACATCATGACGCACAATGGCGCTACGCCCGCGCCACGGGGGTGGTTCCGGACAGCGACGATTCCTGGGCGCGCCTGGGGCAATACCTCGCCGAGCAGGTCGGGACGGACCTGAAGATCGAAGCCCTCAAGGCCGGGCTCGGCCGCGGGGCGGGCACGCGGGCGCAGTCCGACCTGATCCTGGCGCTGGCTGGCGCCGACCGCTTGGCCGAGGCCCTCGAACAGGCATCGGCCCTGTCCGATGGCGAGGCCTGCAGGATCGTCGCATCGGCGATGACGGATCGCGGCCAGCACGAGGCCGCCGCGCGATTTGCGCGGCTGTCGACGGTGCTTGAGCCGCAAAGCGCAGCCGGCTGGTTCCAGCTCGGCAGCGCCCAGGCGAAACTCGAGCACCATCAACAAGCGCTCGACTCCCTTGCAGAGGCGACCGCGCTGGAGCCCGGGAACCATGCGTGGCGCGCGACCTTGGGCCAAATCTATGCCGATGCCGGGCGGCCGGACGACGCCAAGCAGGTGTTTCGTACGATCCTGCAGCACGACCCCACCCACGCGCTCGCCTGGTCTTCGCTCGCCCTCCTTGCCAGCAAGGCCCAGAACACCCGCCATCCGAACGAGATCGCGCGCAAGCTCAGCGAGGAACTTGCCGGCGATCGCGCCAACGCTGCGGCGCCCGTTTCGCCGACCCAGTCGGCGTCGCGCGGAAAGCCGCGCCTTCGCCTCGCGCAGCACCTGCTAGCGCTTCTGCCGCCCGGCGATCGCATCGTCGTCCTCGATGGCGGCGCGCGCGACGCCCATGCCGATCCGCGCTGGCGCGACCTGCCGCCCGACCGGCTGGAGTTCCACGGATTCGAGCCGGATCCGCCGGAATGCGAGCGGCTCACAGCGACCTTGCGCGAACTCGGCTATGCCGGCGCCTACTACCCGATCGGACTCGGCAAGATCGACGGCATCCAGCCCTTCCACGTCAACAAGGCGAGCGGCGGCAGTTCGTTTCTCGACCAGAACCGGGCGGTAACCGACCGCTGGCGCTTCGAGAACCCGCATGCCACGTCGCTGGCGCGCGAGATCTTCCTGCCCGAGCGCACGGTCGACATGCCGGTCGCGACGATCGCGCGTTGGGCGGCCGACAGCGGCATCCGTGAAATCGACTTCTGCAAGCTGAACGTGCAGGGCGCCGAGCTCGACATCCTCGCGGCTGCCGGCCCGCTGCTCGACGATACGCTCGGCGTGCTCTCGGAAGTCGCCTTCGTCGAGTCCTATGTCGACCGAACATTCTTCTCCGACATCGACACCTTCCTGCGAAACGCCGGCTTCACCTTCTTCGATTTCCTGGCGCACCACTACATCGGCCGCGCCGACAGCCCGGTCGTGGCGCAGCACCTGCCCGGCGGCACTGGTCGCCTCGGCCAACTCGTCTCGACCTGGGGGCAGCTGGTCGAGGCGCATGGCTTCTACCTGCGCGACCCGATTGCCCGCGGGGCCGGCGGCAACGCCCGGCCCATGCCGGCGGCGCGTGCGATCAAGCTGATGGTGATTGCAGAAGTGTTCGGCCAGGTCGAGTATGCATTCGAACTGGGCCGCTGGCTGGCACAACGGCCGGAGACGCAGGACGATCTCGCCGCGAACCTACGCCGGTCGCTTGACCTGGCGGCGGCCGAGTATCTCGGCTCGACCGTCGCCTGATCCGACGCGCCCCACTTTACTGGACCTGATGCCATGGCAATCGGCTGCGTGCACACCGACTGGATGTTCTGGCTGAAGCGCCAGGGCGCATTTCGCCCGGGCAGCGCGCTGATGGACCTGGGGCCGCAGGACATCCAGGTCCCGATGGATTACCTGAAGGCGTCGGTCGCCCGCCACGGTGCGTCCGGCGCCGAGGCCCAGATCGATGCCATATTCGAAGGCGGCGGCGCCCGCCGCGACGCGCAGGCGGCCTACTACAACCTGTTCGGCTTCGATCGCTACGCCTCGGCGGACCTGGACGACGACCGCGCCACCTACAAGCTCGACCTCAACCGCCCGACAACAGGCCTGCCGAAGTTCGACGTCGTCACCGACTTCGGCACGATGGAGCATGTCTATGACATCGCCCGCGTGTTCGAGACCATGCACGGCCTGCTGAAACCGGGCGGCCTCGCCCTGCATGTCGTCCCGGCCTTCGCCTTTCCGAACCACGGCTTCTACACGCCGAATCCCAACGTCTTCGTCGAGTTCGCCCGCGCCAACGGCTATCGCGTCGTCGACTTCTCCTATGTCGACAACATGTTCGTGCGCGAGAAGCTGGCGCCCGAGCGCAGCGGCCAGGCGATGGACTTCGCCGCCCTGCCGATCCAGCGCGCGGACATGCAGGACACCCAAATCTTCATGACCAAGGTCGTCCGCCAGTTCCACCGCAACATCCTGGCGGACGACACCAGGCGGGCGCTGGAGATGCTGTCGCCGGGAAAAGGGCCCTACCCGGCCGACCGCCATCACCTGTGCTTCGTGTTCGACCTGCTGTTCGTCGCGCTGGCCAAGCCGATGGACGAGCGGCCGGTGGTGTCGCCGATCCAGCGGATGGAAGGCGTCAAGCCGCTGGAGGGAGAAACCTTGCCGCCGGCAACGCCGGGCTCGACTCCCGCATCGATCGCGTCGCGCCCGTTCTGGCGCCGGTTGCTGGGGCTGTAGCACTACGGTTTCGCGAGCCGCCTGGCCACCTTCGCCAGGAAGGCGGCGCGGCTCTCGTCCGTGGAATGGTCCATTCGGTAATGGGCCAGCCAGATTTTCTGGCACCGCCAATGGCAGAGCGCGCGAACGCCGCGCATGATCGTGACCCGGCCGGGGCTGCCCATCAGCTTCAGCCACCACCAAGGCGATCCCGCCGTCGTCACGATCACCAGTCGCACGATGTTGTCCATCAGGCCGCGGATCTTCCCCTTCTCGGACAGGCTGAAGGTCACGAAGGGAATCCAGACCCGGTCGAACCAGCCCTTCAGCATCGCCGGCAGTCCGTACCACCAGGTCGGATAGACGAAAACCAGCGCTTGGGCCCATTTGATCTGCGCGAGATGCGCTTCCACCGTCCGCTCGTTTTCGCCGGGCGTGTGGTAGGAAAGGCGCTCGTCGCGCGACAGCGCAGGGTCGAACCCCTCGGCATAGAGGTCGATCAGCCGCACCTCGTGCCCGGCCTGCCGCAGGCTGGCCATCACCTGGTCGCGCAGCGCGGCAGCGTAGCTGGTATCGACGGGGTGGGCATAGATGATGAGGTGGCGCATCGGCCCTAGTCCGCCGGGAACAGATGCGCGCGACCGGCCATGCCGTCATATGCGGGATTGTCCCAGGCGATCATCTTGCCGGGATTGAGCAGGCCTTGCGGATCGGCCTCGCGCTTGAAGGCAAGCTGGCGCTGGTCGGTCTTCTTCATGCCCCCCTCTTCCAGGGTGCACACATGCGGGCTGAAGGTCGGGCACCCCTCGGCCTCGAACGTCGCCTCGATCGCCGCCATGCGCTCCGCCGTCGTGAAGCGGATCAGCGGCAGGCCGAAGCAGGCGACCTGGCCGTCGAAGCGCACGAACTCCAGGTGGTCCATGACTTCCTCGCCGAACCGTCCGTGCAGGCGGGCGACGCGGTCGAGATGGTTCGGCGGCGGATAGAGGATCTGGTGGTAGGTGACGCCGCGGTCCACCTTCAAGGCCTGCAGGGTCGTATGGTTCCAGGTGAACTCGTAGATCGGCGGCAGGATCTCCGCCCCGCCCCGGTCGCTGCGGTAGAGAATGTCCGTGCGCCAACCCACCGTCAGGGCGACCAGCGCCTCCATCGCCTGCGGCGCGATCATCGCCAGCACCACATGGCGACCGGTCGGGATAAGGTGCCGGAGCTGGCGGAAATACAGATCGGGGATCGGCGCCGCGACCGGCGTCACGAGCTTCTTCAGGAGCCCGTCCTGGCTCGCCAGCGCATGGCCGAACATTGCCGCGGTGGCGAAGTCCTCGAAGCCGAGGACCACGTCGACCCAGGCCGGCGCGGGCGCCAGGGCCATCTCGACCTCGGTCACGACGCCGGTGGTGCCGTAGGCGTGGACGGCCTTCTGCACCTCGTCGCCACGCAGCTCGATCGCGCGCGGCTCGGCTTCCATCGTGATCAACCGCAGGCCCTGCACGTTACCGCGATCGCGCAAGCCGCCCCAGGTGATCGACCCCACACCGCCCGATCCGCCGCAGATGAAGCCGCCGACCGTCGCGGTGCGCCATGTCGAGGGATGGATCCGCAGCTCCTGGCCCGAGGATGCCTTGGCCTGGGCGTCGATGTCGCTTAGCTTCGCCCCGGCGCCGGACCGCATCCAGCCCGGCTCGATGCGCTGAATTGCGGTCAGGCGCGAGAGGTCGAGCAACACCCCGCCCCTGAGCGGCATGGCCTGGCCGTAGTTGCCCGTGCCCGCGCCGCGCGGCGTCACCGGAATGCGCCGTGCGTGACAGGCGCGCAGCACCTCAATCAGCTCCGCCTCGCTGCCGGGCAGCACGACCAGGTCGGCCGTGACGTCCTTCAGCGCCCGCTTCAGAACAGGGCTGTACCAGTAGAAGTCGCGGCTGCGCAGCTTCACCTGGGCGCGGTCGGTGATCGCCTGGATCGCACCGAGTTGCTTCAAGAGCGCGTCGATGGCTGTCATGCGAAGAGCGCGTCCAGCTCGCGGTAGCTGGGCAAGGTTGTGTCGATCGGGCAGCCCTGGCGCAGCACGATGCGGTCGGCCTGGGGCCGCGACAGCAACTCGCTGTAGCGCCGCGCCTCGAACAGCACCAGGTCGGCCGGAAGGCCGACCGCGATACGGCCGGCCGCCGTCAGCCCCATGACCGACGCCGGCGTCCGCGTCACGGCGCAGGGCCAGTCCCCCACGGGCCGGTCGAGATGGCAGATGCGCGCAGCTTGGGTGAAGACCTCCAGCCCGTCATGGTCGCCGTAGCCGTAGAACGGGTCGCGGCAATTGTCGCTGGCGACCGCGACCGGAATGCCGAGCGCGGCCATCTCGCGCAGAAGAGTCACGCCACGCCAGCGCGGGGTGCGGCCAGGCCGGCGGTCCTGCAGGTAGAGATTGCACAGAGGCAGGCTGACGATGGCGAGCCCGGCCTCGGCCACGAGTTCGAGCGTACGATCGACCGTCGCCTCGTCCTGCACCGCCAGGCTGCAGCAATGACCGACGGTAACCTTGCCGGGAAAGCGATGGCGCAGCTTCGCCCGCGCAATGGCCGCCAGCGCCCTGGCCTGCGGATCGCCGCTCTCGTCCGCGTGGAAGTCGAGCTCGAGGCCTCGGTCCGCGGCCAGGGCGAACACCCGGTCCAGCCGCGCGTCGAGATCGGGGGCCGGCAGCGCGACGCCGCCCAGGATGCCGCGATGGGCGGCAACGAGGTCGGCCAGTTCCACGCCAAGGTCGCTCTCGAAGCCTTCGAGCTGAAGAATCGTCACGGCCTGCAGGTCAATCCTGCCGCGCCAGGCATCGCGCACCTGCGCGAAGACCGGCCAGGAGATCGCGTGCTGGGGCGCGGTGCTGTCGAGATGGGTGCGGATGGCGACGGTCCCGTGGGCGTAAGAGGCGCGCAGGCTCCAGTCCATGCGCGTCGCCACGTCCTTGGCGGTCCAGTGACGCTCGCGATCCTGCATCGCGGCATTCAAC
>JAEULC010000190.1 GCA_016792605.1 Rhodospirillales bacterium | reverse complement strand
GAACAAGCCGCGCGTGGCGGCGATCGCGTCCTCGACGACCGATTTCAGCTGCAGCTCCTGGATGTCCCAGTCCATGCGCCCGGCCTCCATCTTCGCCAGGTCGAGGATCTGGTTGATGAGTCGGGTCAGCCGCTCGCTCTCCTTGACGATGATGCCGAGGAACTCGCCGCGCTCGCCGACCGGAAGGTCGGGATGGTCGAACAGGATCTCGCTGAACGAGCGGATCGAGGTGAGCGGCGTGCGCAGCTCGTGGCTGACGGTCGAGATGAAGTCGTCCTTCATCCGGTCGAGCTCCTTCAGCCGGTCGTTGGCGGCGCGCAGTTCCGACGAGGCCGCCTCCAGCTCGCGCGATTTCTGCTCTAGCCGCCGGCTGTACTCGAGGATCTGCGAGGCCTCGTCGAGAATCGCCATGACCTCGTCCAGGCTCATGATCTCGCCCTGCGCCACCGAGCCGATCATCACCCGCGCCGACGCCGTGCCGATGGCGCCGGCCAGCAGCCGCTCGACGTAGTGCACCAGGTCGGCATCGGCCTGATTCAGCTTGCCGAGGTTCAGCCCGCGACCCGCGGCGTAGTCGCCCAGCGCCTGGCGCGCGCGCGCCGGGCCGATGAAGCGCACCAGCAGCGATTCCAGGTCGGCGACCGTCGCGGTGCCGCGCCAGAAGCGCTGGCCCGCCTGCTCGCGCCGCAGCACGTCGACGAAGGCGCTGGCCTGGATGCGCTCGATCGCCGACTGGCGCGTCGCCAGCGAGACCGCGACGTAGCTGCCAACATTGGCGAGCATGGTCCAGAACAGCGCGTGGGTGAGCGGGTCGAGACCGGCAAGGCCGAACAGCGCCTGCGGCGCCAGCATGCCGGTGCCGAACGGCCCCTCGGTCAGGATCCGCGCGTCGATCCAGCCCGAGCGCACGAAGGACGGGACCAGCAGGGTGTAGAACCAGGTCACGAACCCGGCGCTCAAGCCGGCGAAGGCGCCCCAGCGGTTGCCGCTCTTCCAGAAGATGCCGCCGATGATCGCCGGCGCGAACTGCGCCGCGGCGGCGAAGGACACCAGCCCGATCGTCACCAGCGCGTAGCTCTCGCCGATCAGCCTGAAGTAGAGGTAGCTGAGCAAGACGACGCCGACGATGGAGCCGCGGCGGATGCCCAGCAGCAGGCGGCTCAGGTCCGGCCGCTCGGTCAGGCGCAGCCAGCGCAGCCTGAGCAGGATCGGCATCACCAGGTCGTTGCAGACCATGGTGCTCAGCGCCACGGTCTCGACGATCACCATGCCGGTGGCCGCCGAAAGGCCGCCGATGAAGACGAACAGCGCCACGCCCTCGTGCCGCGCCAGCATCGGCAGGGCGAGCACGAAGGTGTCGGCGTCGGCCCTCACGCCGGCGCCCGGGCCGAACGCCATCAGCCCGGCCACCGCCACCGGCAGGACGAAGATGTTGATCAGCAGCAGGTAGAGCGGGAACAGCCAGATCGCCTTGTCGAGGTGCCGCTCGTCGACGTTCTCGACCACCGTCACCTGCCATTGCCGGGGCAGGCAGATGATCGCCGCCATCGACAGGATCATCAGCGTCATCCAGTTGCCGAAGGCGCTGGCGGGGGTCGCCGTCAGCAATGACTTGAGCTCCGGCGCCTGCATCGCCCGGCCGAACAAGTCGCCTGGTCCGTCGTAGAGCCAGAAGGTGACGAAGACGCCGACGACCAGGAACGCGGCCAGCTTCACCACCGATTCGAACGCGATCGCCGCCACCATGCCCTCGTGGTGCTCGCTGGCGTCGATGTGCCGCGTGCCGAACAGGATCGAGAAGGCGGCGAGCACCAGGGCGACGTAGAGCGCCGTGTCCTGGAACATGGGAATGGTGGAAACCGATCCCGGCATCACGATGTCCGGGTAGCTCAGCAGCACGTTGAAGCTGGCGGCGACCGCCTTGAGCTGCAGCGAGATGTAGGGAACGATGCCGACCACGGCGATGACGGTGACCAGGCCGCCGAGCATCTGGCTCTTGCCGTAGCGGGCAGAGATGAAGTCGGCGATCGAGGTGATGCGGTTGGCCTTGCTGATGCGCACGATCTTGCGCAGCACGAACCAGCACAGCGCGAAGACCAGCGTGGGGCCGAGATAGATCGTCAGGAAGTCCATGCCGCTGGCGGCGGCGCGGCCGACCGAGCCGTAGAAGGTCCAGGCGGTGCAGTAGACCGCGATCGAGAGCGCGTAGATGTAGGGATTGGCGACCAGGCTGCGGCCGGCGTCGGCGCGCTTGTCGCCCCAGTAGGCGATCGCGAACAGCAGGCACAGATAGCCGAAGGCGGCCGCCAGGATGACGGCGGGGTAGAGCATGGCTACTCCTCCGCCTCGCCCGCATGTGCCTCGGGCGCCGCCTCGCCCGCCGGCGGGTCGCGGCGCTCGACGATCAGCGCCGCCAGCGCGATCAGCCCGGCCCAGCCGACGAAGAGGTAGAGGTAGAGCAGCGGCAGCCCGAACACCGTGACCGGCGCGCCGAAGAGGCCGAGGATCGGCGGGTTGAACGCGATCCATCCCGCCAGGAACAGGGCCACCAGGCGCTCGGCCTTCAGGCCCTGCGCCGAGGCGCGCCGCGCGATCGGTGCAGACGAGGCCATCGCGCCTATCCCTGCATCTGCCGCATGCGCAGCTCCACCGCAACGTTGCAGAGCTTGATCGCGTCGCCGAGCGTCCTGACCCCGCGCGCCTCCAGAAGGTCGATCTGGCGCAGGAACACCGCGGCGGTCATCAGCGCGTCGCCGGCCGCGGTATGCCGCCCGCGCACCTCGACGCCCAGGCGCTGCGCCAGCCCGTCCAGCGAATTGTCGTCGATCGAGCCGAGCAGATAGGCGCCGAGGAGCTGCGTGTCGAGCACCGGGTTGTGCAGGCTAACCGCCGCCGCCTGCTCCTTCGGCCGGATGAAGCTGAGGTCGAAGGCCGCGTTGTGTGCCACCAGCACGCTGTCGGCGACGAAGGCGTGAAACTGCGGCAGCACCACCTCGATCGGCGGCTTGCCATGCACCATCGCGTCGGTGATGCCGTGGAACACCGTCGAGGCCGCCGGAATCGGCCGGCGCGGATCCACCATCCGCTCGAAGGTCTCGCCGGTCAGGATGCGGCCGTTGACGATCCGCACGCCCGCGATCGAGACGATCTCGTCGCCGCGCTGCGCGTCGAGCCCGGTCGTCTCGGTATCGAACACGACATAGCTCAGCGACCGGATCGGGCGGTCGCTCTGGCTCGCGCCCGGCATCGGCTGGTGCATCAGGGCGAAGTCATAGAACTCGGGGCGCGGCGGCAGGCGGTCGCGACCGGCGGCGACCGGGGGCCGCTCGGCCGCCGCGATCGGCAGGCGCAGGATCGCGCGGCCGTTGCCGATCGGCTGGCTCCACAACTCGCTGCGATGGCGGTCGAGCACGTCGCGCAGCGTCAGGCTGCCGGCGGCCGGGTCGAGCGCGTCGCCCATCCAGCGGTCGATCTCCGCCGACGGCACGGGCGCGCCGTCCCAGGCGAAGTCGATGTAGTGCCGCGGCTCGCCGGGGACCGTGCCCAGGTCGATTCCGCCGCCGCCGATCCGGCGGCGCAGGTGCGCCAGCAGCGATGCCAGCGCCAGCATCAGGCCATAGCTGTCGCCGTGCAGCCACACCGGCAGGCCGACGATGGCGACGCGCTCGTCGCCGCCCGCGCGCTGGACAACGCAGTTCAAGAGGTCGAGCGAGTAGATCGCCGCCATCGGCCAGTAGCCGGCCAGGAGCTCGCGGTAGCCGGACGCCACCTGGTCCAGGCGCTCGCTCAGCACGTTGCTCTCGCGCATCACGACCTGGTCGAAGCCGGCGCGCTGGTCAGCCGGCATCTCGGGATAGGCCGCGGCGGTCTCGATCGCGGCGCGCAGATTGGCGAGCGGCGCGCGCATGCCCTCCGTCGCAGCGGTGAGCAGCGCGTCGCGCTTGCCCAGGGTCGCGATCTCGTGCGTGACGTCGGCGAGCGTCAGCACATAGGCCGTCGGCTCGCGGGCGTCCCGGTCCGACGCCTGGTCCAGGATCAGGCTGATGCGGCCACGCAAAAGGGTGCGGGCATCGCTCGTGGCGCAGACGAGCGGGGCGGCCGCGTCCGCCGCCTCGGGCGCGCCCTGGGTGCGCAGCCGGAACACCAGGAGCTCGATCGCATGCAGCACCGGCTGGCGGGTGACGAGGTTGAACAGTGACCGGCCGAGCCCGATCTCGCCCACCACCCGCAGCAGCTTCAGCGCGCCCTGGTTATAGAGCAGCACCTGGTGGTTCATGTTGCAGACCACCACGCCCTCGGTGAGGTCGGTCAGGATGGCCTCGAGCCAGCCCTTCTGCTCGGCGAGCTGGCGCGTGGTGGCGGCGACGCGCTCGTCCGCCTCCTCGACCCCCCGCCGCACCCGGCCGGCAAGCTCGTTGACCGCGTCGGGCAGCGGCGCCAGGGCGGCATAGGGCGCCGCCTCGATCGCATGGCGCGGGTTGGCGCGGGCGATGAGCTGAGTCTCCTCCGCCAGCGCGCCGGCCAGACGCCGGGCGCGGCGGCGACTCCACGCCGCGGCCCCGGCAAAGCCGCCGGCGAGCACCGCCGCCGCCAGCAGCGCGTTGCCGATCACCGTGCCGGTGGCGTCGTGGCCGCGCCCGACCAGCATTCCGGTCAGGACCAGGAGCGTCACGCAGGCCGCGCCCGCCGCGCCGCCGGCCACGAGGTGAGGCACCAGATCCCGCCGCGCGGCCATCTCGCCCCCCGCCCCCTGCGCCCTGCCCCTAGCGGTCCGCCGCCAGGAGCTGCTTGACCCGATCGACGACCTCGCGGGTCGAGAACGGCTTGGTGATGTAGTCATCGGCGCCCAGCGCCATGCCCTTCTCGCGCTCGATGTCGCGGCCCTTGGCAGTCAAGAGCACGATCTTGACGTTGCGCCAGTCGGGATTGGCGCGGATCGTCTGGCAGACGTCGAAGCCGTCGCGCTTGGGCATCATGACGTCGAGCAGGATCAGTTCCGGCGGATCGGCCTTGACCGCGTCGAGCGCTGCCTCGCCGTCGCGCGCTACGCGCACCGCGTAGCCGGCCTGGCGCATCAGGAACTCCAGCGACAGCACGATGTTCGGCTCGTCGTCGACTACCAGCACCGATCGCGCCATCGGCGTTTCCCCCGTGGACGCCGGTCCGGTGCCGGCGCCGTTGCGATTGGCGGTCCCTGCCGCAAAGCCCTATTCTATCGTGGCCGGTGCTCCCCGTCATCCGGGCGCGCGCGGCGGGTTTGCGGGAGTGGGACCCAGATGAACGCGGCCGTTTCGGAATCCACGGGCGCCCAGCGCCTCGACAGCTTTCCCTATCGCCACCGCGTGCGCGGCGTAATGGGTGCGCCGCCGCAGTTCATCGCCGCCAGCGAGACCGTCCGCCACGCCGCCGAGCGCATGCGGGCGCTGAAGATCGGCGCGCTGCTGGTGGCCGACGCCGAGCCCGGGCGGGCGCTCGGCATCGTCACCGAGCGCGATGTCCTGAACGCCGTCGCCCGCGACGGCGCGGCGGCGCTGGCCGAGGCGGTCGCCGTCATCATGTCGACGCCGGTCGAGACCGTGCCCGAGAACGCATTGCTGCATGTCGCGATGGGGCGGATGGAGCGGCTGAACATCCGCCACCTGGCCGCGGTCGACCGCGCCGGCCGCGTCGTCGGGGTAGTGTCGGCCCGCGCGCTGCTGCGCCTGCGCGCCGGCGCCTCGCTGGCGCTGGGCGACGCGGTCGCGACCGCGTCCGACGCCGCCGACCTGCGCCGCGTGTTCGACCAGCTCCCCGCCCTGGCGCGCGGCCTGCTGGCCGACGAGGTCTCGGCGGTCAAGATCGCCGGGGTCATCAGCGGCACGCTGCGCGACATGACCGGCCGCGCCACCGAGCTCGCCCAGGCGGCGATGGTCGAGGACGGTTGGGGCGGGCCGCCGGCGCGCTACACGATGCTGGTACTGGGATCGGGCGGCCGCGGCGAAAGCCTGCTCGCCGCGGACCAGGACAACGCCCTGGTGTACGAAGGCGTGCATGACGGCCAGGACGGCGACGACCGCTGGTTCGCCGAGCTGGGGCGGCGCGCCTGCGACATGCTCCACGAGGCCGGCATTCCCCACTGCAAGGGCGGGGTCATGGCGTCCAACCCGGCCTGGCGCCACAGCCTGGACGGTTGGCGCGGGCAGATCGCCGACTGGATCCGCCGGCCGCAGGGCGAGCGCCTGCTGAACGTCGACATCTTCTACGACTTCCGCCGCGCCGAGGGCGATCCCGAGCTCGCTGACCGGCTGCGCCAGGACGCCGCCACGGCCGCCGCCGCCGAGCCGATGTTCGTCCGCCTGCTCGCCCAGGAAACCGAGACGCCCGGCGGGGCACTGACGCTGCTCGGGCAGTTCCGCACCGAGCAGGGCCGCGTCGACCTGAAGAAGGGCGGGCTGTTCCCGCTGGTCGCCTTCGCCCGCGTCGCGGCGCTGAAGCGCGGCATCCTGGAGACCGGCACCGGCCCGCGCCTGGCCGCCGCGGCCGCGGCCGGCGCGATCCCGCCCGACGAGGCGCTGCGCCTGCGCCAGGCCCAGGAGGCGCTGCTGGGGTTCATCCTGCAGCAGCAGCTCGACGACCTCGCGGCCGGCATCGCCCCCTCCACCCGCATCGACCCCGCCCGCCTGTCCCGGCCCGACCGCGCCCGGCTCAAGGATACGCTGCGCGCGCTCGAGGCGATCCCCCTGCTGCTGCGCGACGCGCTGGGGTAAGGGGGTCGCCCTCGCCGCAGCACTGTGCTACGTTTGTATACATTCGCATCACCGAGGACCTTATGGCGAAAACCGCATTGGTGACGGCCCGCGTTGATCCCGCCGTGAAGAAGAAGCTGCAAGCCCTGGCCGAGAGCACCCAGCGCAGCGAGAGCTTCCTGGCCAAGGAGGCGATAGAAGCCTATGTGGAGGCCAACAATTGGCAGGTGGCGCTGATCAAGGATCGCCTGGCCGAGGCGATGGCGGATGCGAAGGCAGGAAAGCGCGGGATTCCAGTATCGGAGATGGAAGCCTGGGCAAGCACCCTCGCAAGGAAACGACCGGCTCGGAACGGCTGAGCCGGTCATGCGGGTGATCTGGCGACCGATCGCCAAGGACGATCTCGCACAGATCCACGCGTTTATTGCAAAAGACGACCCTTCGACGGCCGAGGCTATTGTCCATCGCATTATTGCCGCGTCGCGCCTGCTTGAAGACCACCCAGGAGCGGGCCGTGCCGGTCGCGTATCGAGAACGCGGGAACTCGTCGTCAGCGGAACGCCCTACATCTTGCCGTACTGGCAGCTGAGCCCAAGCGAGGTCGAGATTTTGGCCGTGATCCACGGCTCAATGCGCTGGCCGGCGGATTTTCCCTGAGATTCCGCCCGCGCCGGCCCCCACTGGCGTCCGCCGCCCGACTAGGCTAAAACCCGCCGCCACACCATAAACTGCGCAAAACAGCACGATCGGAGCGACCCGGCATGGCCGCCTATCAGTACATCTATGTGATGAAGGGTCTGAGCAAGACCTATCCCGGCGGCCGCGAGGTGCTGAAGAACATCTACCTGTCGTTCCTGCCCGGCGCCAAGATCGGCGTGCTCGGCTACAACGGCGCCGGCAAGTCGACCCTGATGCGGATCATGGCCGGGATCGACAAGGACTTCTCGGGCGAGGCCTGGGCGGCCGAGGGCGCCACCATGGGCATGCTGACGCAGGAGCCGCATCTCGACCCGACCAAGAACGTGTTCGAGAACGTGGTCATGGGCATGGGCGAGACCAAGGCGCTCTTGGACCGCTTTAACGCGGTCAGCGAAAAGTTGGGGACGGTCGAAGACCCCGACGAGATGACCAAGCTGATCGACGAGCAGGCAGCCCTGCAGGAGAAGATCGACGCCGCCGGCGCCTGGGACCTCGACCGCACGATCGAGATCGCGATGGACGCGCTGCGCTGCCCGCCCGGCGACGCCAAGGTCGACCACCTGTCCGGCGGCGAGAAGCGCCGCGTGGCGCTGTGCCGCCTCTTGCTGCAGAAGCCCGACCTGCTGCTGCTCGACGAGCCGACCAACCATCTCGACGCGGAATCGGTCGCGTGGCTGGAGCGGTTCCTGAAGGACTATGCCGGCACCGTGGTGCTGGTCACCCACGACCGCTACTTCCTCGACAACGTCACCGGGTGGATCCTGGAGCTCGACCGCGGCAAGGGCATTCCCTACGAGGGCAACTACTCGGCCTGGCTGGTGCAGAAGCAGAAGCGCCTGGAGCAGGAAGGCAAGGAGGAAGGCGCCCGCCAGCGCACGCTGGCCCAGGAGCTCGAATGGGTGCGCTCGAGCCCGCGCGCGCGCCAGGCCAAGAGCAAGGCGCGCATCCAGGCCTACGAGGCGCTGCTCGCCCAGTCGAAGGACGTGGCGCCGGAGACCGCGCAGATCATCATCCCGTCCGGCCCGCGCCTGGGCCAGGAAGTGATCGACGCCAAGGCGCTGACCAAGGGCTTCGGCGACAAGATGCTGATCGAGAACCTGAATTTCCGCCTGCCGCCGGGCGGCATCGTCGGCGTCATCGGCCCGAACGGCGCCGGCAAGTCGACGCTGTTCCGCATGATCACCGGCCAGGACAAGCCCGACTCCGGCGAGATCGTGGTCGGCGAGACGGTGAAGCTCGGCTATGTCGACCAGAGCCGCGACAGCCTGGCCGACGACAAGACGGTGTGGGAGGAGATCTCGGGCGGCAACGACCAGATCGACCTGGGCAGCCGCAAGATGCCGAGCCGCGCCTATTGCGGCGCCTTCAACTTCAAGGGCTCCGACCAGCAGAAGAAGGTCGGCCAGCTCTCGGGCGGCGAGCGCAACCGCGTCCACCTGGCCAAGATGCTGAAGTCCGGCGCCAACGTGCTGCTGCTCGACGAGCCGACCAACGACCTGGACGTCGACACGTTGCGCGCGCTGGAAGACGCGCTCGGCTCCTATGCCGGCTGCGCCGTCATCATCAGCCACGACCGCTGGTTCCTCGACCGCATCGCCACCCACATCCTGGCCTTCGAGGGCGATAGCCATGTCGAGTGGTTCGAGGGCAACTTCATGGACTACGAGGCCGACAAGAAGCGCCGCCTGGGCGACGACGCGGTCGAGCCGCACCGCATCAAGTTCAAGCCGCTGACGCGCTAGCGCCGAAGCCCCAACAAGGAGGAATTCGCAAGATGGCTGCTTCCAAGATCGCGATGGTAACGGGCGCCGGCACGGGCGTCGGCAGGGCGGTGTCGCTGGCGCTGATGAAGGCGGGCTTCACCGTGGTGCTGGTCGGCCGGCGCAAGGAGATGCTCGAGGAGACGCAGAACTTCGGCAAGCAGGCCGGCGGCACGTCGCACGCGATCCCGACCGACGTCAGCGACCCGGCGGCGGTCAACAAGCTGTTCGCCGAGATCAAGGCGAAGTACGGCCGGCTGGACTTCCTGTTCAACAACGCCGGCATGGGCACCGGCGTGCCGTTCGAGGACCTGACCTTCGAGCAGTGGAAGCAGGTAGTCGACGTCAACCTGACCGGCTCGTTCCTGTGCGCCCAGGGCGCCTTCCGCATGATGAAGGAGCAGAAGCCGCAGGGCGGGCGCATCGTCAACAACGGCTCGATCTCGGCCCACACGCCGCGGCCGAACTCGGCGCCCTACACCTCGACCAAGCACGCCATCACCGGGCTCACCAAGTCGATCTCGCTCGACGGGCGCAAGTACGACATCACCTGCGGCCAGATCGACATCGGCAACGCGGCGACGCCGATGACCGCGCGCATGGCCGGCGGCGTGCCGCAGGCCAACGGCACGATGATGCCCGAGCCGACGATGAACGCCGACCACGTCGGCGACGCGGTCGTCTACATGGCCAACCTGCCGCCCGACGCCAACGTCCACACGATTACGGTGATGGCGTCGAAGATGCCCTTCGTCGGGCGCGGCTAGGCTCTCCCGGGCCCGCCGCCGCCATTCCGTCGCCACGCAGGCGGGTGCGGCAGTTCGATTGCGCCGGCACTGGATCGCGATCACGGTGCCGGCGCCGGGGAGATGACAGTCGCCCGCAATCGAAGCACCAGCCGCATTGACTTGAGCGGGACGGGTATCCGACAGTACTCGCCATGAACGACATTCCCAATCCGAGTAAGGACTGGTCGCTGGAGAAATTCGGCGTCGGCCAGCCCGTCCCGCGTGCCGAGGACCCGCGGCTGCTGCGCGGCCAAGGCTGCTACACCGACGACGTCAGCCTGCCGGGCCAGGCCCATGCCTGGATGGTGCGCAGCCCGCACGCCCATGGCGTGATCCGGGGCATCGACCTCGCCGCCGCCCGCGCCATGCCGGGCGTGCTGGCGATCGTGACCGGCAAGGACCTGCAGGCGGCCGGCTACCCCATGATCAAGCCGGCGGCGAGCTTCCCCAACCGCGACGGCTCGGCGATGGTCGTGCCGCCGCGGCCGGCGCTCACCAGCGACAAGGTGCGCTATGTCGGCGACGCGGTCGCCTGCGTGATCGCCGAGACGGTGCTGCAGGCGCGCGACGCCGCCGAGGCCGTCGTGCTGGACATCGATCCCCTGCCCGCCGTCACCAGGGCCAGCGCCGCCGTGGCGCCGGGCGCGCCGCAGCTCCACGCCGGCACGCCGGGCAACGTGGTGCTCGACTACCACTATGGCGAGGCCGACAAGGTCGCGGCGGCCTTCGCGGCGGCCGCCCATGTCACCCGGCTCGACCTGCTCAACAACCGCCTGGTCGCGAGCCCGATCGAGCCCCGTGCCGCGCTGGCGGAGTACGATGTAGCCTCCGGCCGCTACACCTTCCATGTCGGCAGCCAGGGCGCGTTCGGCATGCGCAACAACATCGCCAGCGACGTGCTCGGCGTCCCGCCCGAGAAGGTGCGCGTCTTGACCGGCAATGTCGGCGGCTCGTTCGGCATGAAGTCGGCGATCTACTCGGAATATGCCTGCCTGCTCTATGGCGCAAAGCTGCTGGGCCGGCCGGTGAAGTGGGCCGACGACCGCTCGGGCAGCTTCGTCAGCGACCAGCACGGCCGCGACCACGAGCTTGTCGCCGAGCTCGCGCTTGACAAGGACGGCCGGTTCCTGGCGATCCGCGTCACCGGCGTCGGCAACATGGGCGCCTATCTGGGCAATTTCGGGCTGCTGATCTCGACGCTCAACATCGTCAAGAACATGGTCGGCGGCTACGCCACGCCGGCGATGGAAGTCTCGATGCGCTGCGTCGTCACCAACACCACCCCGATCGGCCCCTATCGCGGCGCCGGGCG
>JAEULC010000186.1 GCA_016792605.1 Rhodospirillales bacterium | reverse complement strand
TCGGGCACGGTCGCCAACCGGGACCGCCGCGTCGGATCGTCCTGCATCGCCGAGCGGCGCATGATCGAGACCATCGACCAGGGCAAGCCCGCGACGCCGTTCCTGCGCTTCGGCGACCGCATCCGCATCGAGATGCTGGACGCGGCGGGCAAGTCGATCTTCGGCGCCATCGACCAGCAGGTCGTGCCGTACAGCCCGCCCGATTGACGCCAGGCCCGCCGCACGCGACAAACCTTGCGGCGTTTTTCTTCCCAGCGAGGCAGTGCGTGACCATCGACCGCGGCATCGACCATCTCGTCCTCAGCGTCCACGACCTCGATGCCGCCAAGGCGTTCTACGAGAAGCTCGGCTTCAACTGCACGCCCAAGGCGCTGCATCCCTGGGGCACCGGCAACACCCTGGCGCAGCTCCAGGGCAATTTTCTCGAGATCCTGGCCGTGGTCGACAAGGCGAAGCTGACGCGGCCGGCGCCGGAGCAGATGGACTTCGGGCGCTACAACGACGATTTCCTGCGCAAGCGCCAGGGCATGTCGATGCTGGTGTTCGAATCCAGGGACGCCCGCGCCGACCAGGCCCAGTTCAAGGCCGCGGGCCTCGACACCTACGCGCCGTTCGACTTCGAGCGCCAGGCGAAGCTGCCCGACGGGTCGAGCGCCCGGGTCGCCTTCTCGCTCGCCTTCGTGACGCACAAGACCATGCCCGAGGCGGTGTTCTTCACCTGCCAGCAGCACGCGCCGCAGTATTTCTGGAAGCCCGAGTACCAGAAGCACCCGAACGGCGCCAAGGTGGTCAGCGAGGTGGTGATGCGCGCGCCCGATCCGGCCGCCTATGCCGATTTCTTCGGCAAGCTGCAGGGCAAGGACGCGGTGACCGCGTCGCCCGGGCGGCTCACGGTCAGGACCGCGCGCGGCACGGTGACGCTGCTCGACGCCAAGGGGATCGCCGAGCGCTTCCCCGACATGATCCTGCCGGGGCCGGCGGACAGCCCGTGCTTCGTCGCCTACCGGATCGCCGTGGCCGATATCGGCGCGACCGAGAAGCTCTTGCGCGGCCGCACCGTCACGCTGAAGCGCCACCGCGGCGCGCTGATCGTCGACCCGGCCGACGCGTTCGGCGTCGCGGTCGAATTTGCGGGAGAATGAGATGACGACCACGCTGCACGGCTATTTCCGCTCGTCCGCGGCCTACCGCACGCGCATCGCGCTGAACCTGAAGGGGATCGCCTACGACCAGCGCTCCTACCACCTGCGCAAGGGCGAGCAGTACGGCGCGGCGTTCCTGAGACTGAACCCGGTCGGGCTGGTACCGGCACTGGAGGAGAACGGCCACGTCCTCACCCAATCGCTGGCGATCATCGAGTATCTCGACGAGACCCATCCCGACCCCGCGTTCCTGCCGAAGGAGCCGCTCCAGCGGGCGCGGGTGCGCGCCCTGGCCTTGGCGATCGCCTGCGACATCCACCCGATCAACAACACGCGCGTGCTGGGCTACCTGGAGAACAAGCTCGGGCTGGACCAGGCGGCGCGCGACGCCTGGGCGCGCAATTGGATCGAGATCGGCTTCCGCGCGCTCGAGCAGCAGCTTTCGACGAGCAGGGACACGGGCAGGTTCTGCCACGGCGACCGGCCGGGCCTCGCCGATATCTGCCTGGTGCCCCAGGTCGCCAATGCCGGGCGGGTGAACACGGACATGGCGCCCTACCCGACGATCAACCGGATCGTCGCGGCCTGCCTTGCCCTGCCCGAATTCCAGAAGGCCCAGCCGCAGAACCAGCCGGACGCCGAGTAGCGCCTGCTAGCTGCCCGCGAGCTGCTTGCGCGCCTCGGCCAGCAGCGCCGTCATCTCGGAGCGGATGCGGTGCTCGGTGACCGGCAGCCCCTTGGCCTTCATGTCCGCCATCACCTTCTGCACCACGTCGTCGTCGCCCGGCTTTTCCATGTCGGCGACCACGACGGACTTCGCATAGGCCTCGGCCGCGTCGCCGCTCAGCCCCAGTTCCTTGGCGACCCAAAGCCCCAGGAGCTTGTTGCGCCGGGCGGTCACCTTGAAGTTCGCTTCCTGGTCGTGCTTGAACTTGTTCTCGAAGCCTTTTTCGCGATCGCTGAAGGTCGTCATGGCGGCCTCTCTGCTCCCTGATCCGTGGATGGCGCTTAATATAGGAAGCCAGGAGAGAAATCGAAGGGGGAAAAGACCTAGTCGGACGGGGTGGCGGGCTTGACCTGGGGCCGCCCGACGGTATCTCTGGGGTGACCCATGTGTACCCTGGTAGTCCTCCGCCGCCCCGGCCATGCCTGGCCGCTGATCCTGGGCGGCAATCGTGACGAAATGAAGAACCGGCCGTGGACCGCGCCCGGCCGCCACTGGCCCGACCGGCCAGAGGTCCTCGCCGGGCGCGACGATCTTGCCGGCGGGTCCTGGATGGGGCTCAACGACCACGGCGTCGTGGCGGTGATCCTGAACCGCCAGGGCACGCTGGGGCCCGCGGCGGACAAGCGCAGCCGGGGCGAGCTGGTGCTGCTGGCGCTGGACGAGGTGGACGCGGCGGCGGCGGCGCTGGTGATGTCGGAGCTCCGGCCCGACAGCTACCGCTCGTTCAACATGGTGATCGCCGACAATCGCGACGCGTTCTTCGTTGCCCACCGCAACGAGGACCAGCCGATCGCGGTCGAGCGCCTGCGCGACGGGCTGACCATGCTGTCGGCGCGCGAGCTCGACGACGCCACCTCGCCGCGCATCGCCTTCCACCGGCCGCGCTTCCAGGCCGTGCCGCCGCCCGATCCCGAGGCCGGGCTGTGGACAAGCTGGGAGGGCCTGTTCGCCAGCGCCCAGCACGCCCCCGAGGCCGGCGCGGCCGGGGCCATGTCGTTCGAGCTGCCCTCGGGCTTCGGCACCGTTTCCAGCACCCTGATGGCCGTGCCTGCGATCGGCCGCGCCGGCGTGCAGCCCCGGATACGATTCGCCGCCGGCCCGCCCGACCGGACGCCCTATACCGATCTGGTATGGCGTTAACCCCCTTTTTCGGGCGCTAACCCCAGGCTTGCGCATGGCTTCGATGCGTTGCCGACCGGCTGATTGTGCCGGTGGCCGCCACTTGCTATAGAGGCGCGGTCGGCGGCGCCATTCGTTAAGGATGGCGCCGACGTCCTTCTCCAGGGCAGCGGCGGATCGACGGCCTTCCGGCCGGCCCGAGGGCCGCTTGGGTATCCCGCGATGGCCAGACGCAGACGCATCTACGAAGGCAAGGCAAAGGTCCTGTTCGAGGGCCCGGAGCCCGGCACGCTGGTCCAGTACTTCAAGGACGACGCCACCGCCTTCAACAACCAGAAGCGCGGCACGATCACCGGCAAGGGCGTGCTCAACAACCGCATTTCGGAATACCTGATGCTGCGCCTGGCCGAGATCGGCATCCCGACGCATTTCGTGCGCCGGCTCAACATGCGCGAGCAGCTCGTGCGCGAGGTCGAGATCATCCCGATCGAGGTGGTGGTCCGCAATGTCGCCGCCGGCTCGCTGTCCAAGCGCTTCGGGGTCGAGGAAGGCACGGCCCTGCCGCGCTCGATCATCGAGTACTATTACAAGAACGATCAGCTCGGCGACCCGATGGTCTCGGAAGAGCACATCACCGCCTTCGGCTGGGCGACGCCGCAGGACCTGGACGACATCCTCAACCTGTCGCTGCGCATCAACGATTTCCTCTGCGGCCTGCTGCTGGGCGTCGGCATGAAGCTGGTCGACTTCAAGCTCGAGTTCGGGCGTCTCTGGGAGAACGAGGAGATGCGCATCGTCCTGGCGGACGAGATCAGCCCCGACAATTGCCGGATCTGGGACGCCAAGACCAACGAGAAGATGGACAAGGACCGCTTCCGCCGCGACATGGGCGGCGTGGCCGAGGCCTATCAGGAGGTCGCGCGGCGGCTCGGCATCCTCCCCGAGGGCGGGCCGGGCGACGTCGCCGGCCCCAAGACGATGCAGTAGCAACAGGGCAGCGAGCGGAGCGGCTTGAAACGATGAAGGCGAAAGTCCACGTAACCCTCAAGCACGGCGTGCTCGACGTGCAGGGCAAGGCGATCGGCCAAGCGCTGCACGGGCTGGGGTTCGACGCGGTGAAGGACGTGCGCCAGGGCAAGTTCATCGAGCTGGACCTGGCCGAGACCGATCCGGCGAAGGCGCGCGCGGCGGTCGAAAGCATGTGCAAGCAGCTCCTGGCCAACACGGTGATCGAGAACTATCGGATCGACCTGGATGCGTAGCTGCGCGTCCGGTCGCGTGACGGAGGCAAGCACCGCATGAAATCCGCCATCGTTGTCTTCCCCGGCTCGAACCGCGAGCGCGACATGGCGCTGGCGCTCAAGCGCGCCACCGGCAAGGACCCGGTCATCGTCTGGCATCGCGGCCAGGAGCTGCCGAAGGTCGACCTGATCGCGCTGCCCGGCGGCTTCGCCCATGGCGACTACCTGCGCTGCGGCGCCATGGCGGCGAAGTCGCCGATCATGGCCGAGGTCAAGAAGCGCGCCGACCAGGGCGTGGCCATCCTGGCGGTGTGCAACGGCTTCCAGGTCGTGACCGAGGCCGGGCTCTTGCCCGGCGCGCTGCTGCCCAATGCCGGGCTCAAGTTCGTCTGCCGCGACGTCCACCTGCGCGTCGAGCGCTCGATGCGCCCCTTCACCGGGCGCTACAACGCCGGCACGGTGATCCGCGTGCCCGTCGCGCACCACGACGGCAACTACTACGCCGACAAGGACACGCTCGACCGGCTGGAAGGCGAAGGGCGGGTGCTGTTCCGCTACTGCGCGCCGGACGGCACGCTGGCCGACCAGCACAACCCCAACGGCTCGGCGCGGTTCATCGCCGGCATCACCAACGAGCGCGGCAACGTGCTGGGCATGATGCCGCACCCGGAAGACCTGGTGGACCCGCTGCTCGGCGGCACCGACGGCGCCGGCCTGTTCCAGGGCCTGGCGGAGAGCCTGGCGGCATGACCGTGTCTACTGTGCCGGCCCATGGCCGAAACGAGCCGAAGATCACGCCTGAGATCGTCCGCGACCACGGGCTGAAGCCCGACGAGTACGACCGCGTCGTCCAGTTCATGGGCCGCGAGCCCAATATGGTCGAGCTTGGCATCGTCTCGGTCATGTGGTCGGAGCATTGCTCGTACAAGTCGTCGCGGCGCTGGCTGAAGACGCTGCCGACCACGGGCAAGGTGGTGATCCAGGGCCCGGGCGAGAACGCCGGCGTCATCGACATCGGCGACGGCCAGGCGGCGGTGTTCAAGATGGAGAGCCACAACCACCCCTCCTTCATCGAGCCCTACCAGGGCGCGGCGACGGGCGTGGGCGGCATCATGCGCGACGTGTTCACCATGGGCGCGCGGCCGATCGCGAACCTCAACGCGCTGCGCTTCGGCTCGCCGGATCATCCCAAGACCAGGCACCTGGTCGCGGGCGTCGTTGCCGGCATCGGCGGCTACGGCAACTGCATGGGCGTGCCGACCGTGGGCGGGGAGTGCAACTTCCACCCGGCCTATAACGGCAACATCCTGGTCAACGCGATGACCGTCGGCCTGGCGCCGGCCGACCGCATCTTCTATTCGGCCGCCGCGGGCCTGGGGAACCAGGTGGTCTATGTCGGCGCCAAGACCGGCCGCGACGGCATCCACGGCGCGACCATGGCCTCGGCCGAGTTCAGCGAGGATAACGAATCCAAGCGCCCGACCGTGCAGGTCGGCGATCCCTTCACCGAGAAGCTGCTGCTCGAGGCCTGCCTGGAGCTGATGGCGACCGACGCCATCGTCGCGATCCAGGACATGGGCGCGGCGGGCCTCACCTGCTCGTCGGTCGAGATGGCCGACAAGGGCGGCCTCGGCATCGAGCTCGACCTCGACCAGGTGCCGATGCGCGAGACCGGCATGAGCGCCTACGAGATCATGCTGTCGGAAAGCCAGGAGCGCATGCTGATGGTGCTGAAGCCCGGCACCGAGGCGAAGGCGCGCGCGGTCTTCGACAAATACGCGCTCGACTTCGCCGTGGTCGGCAGGCTGACCGACACCGGCCGCTTCGTGATGAAGCAGGGCGGCAAGACGGTCGGCGACATGCCGGTGAAGCCGCTGGTCGAGCAGGCGCCGCAATACGACCGTCCCTTCGTCGAGACGCCGAAGCTCGGCGCTTTCGACGCGGCTACGCTGCCGGCGCCGGAAAACCCGCTGAAGACGCTGCACACGCTGATGGGACGCCCTGACCTCGCCAGCAAGCGCTGGATCTGGGAGCAGTACGACCACCTGGTGCGCGGCGACACGGTGATCCGCCCGGGCGGCGACGCCGCCGTGGTGCGCATCGGCAACGGGCCGAAGGCGATCGCGGTCACCTCGGACTGCACGCCGCGGTACTGCAAGGCCGAGCCCAAGGCCGGCGGCGCGCAGGCCGTGGTCGAGGCGTGGCGCAACCTGACCGCGGTCGGCGCCCTGCCGCTGGCCGCGACCGACAACCTCAACTTCGGCAATCCCGAGAAACCGCCGATCATGGGCCAGCTCGTGGGCTGCATCCAGGGCATGGGCGAGGCCTGCCGCGCGCTCGACTTCCCGATCGTCTCGGGCAACGTGTCGCTCTACAACGAGACCAACGGCGAGGCGATCCTGCCGACGCCGGTGATCGGCGCCGTGGGCCTGCTCGACGACGTCCACAAGGCGGTGGGCATCGCGCCGCGCAAGCCGGGCGTCACGCTGGTGCTGGTCGGCGAGACCAGGGGCTGGCTCGGCCAGTCGATCTACCTGCGCGAGATCCACGGCCGCGAGGAAGGCGCCCCGCCGCCGGTCGACTTGGCGGTCGAGAAGCGCAACGGCGACTTCGTCCGCCGCCAGATCCAGGCCGGCAAGGTCGAGGCCTGCCATGACCTGGGCGACGGCGGGTTGCTGGTCGCGGCGGCCGAGATGGCGCTGGCGAGCAACCTCGGCCTGGACCTGACCATGCCGCCGGCCGGCGCGCGCGCCGATGCGTGGTGGTTCGGCGAGGACCAGGCGCGCTACCTGGTCGCGACCGACCAGCCGGGTGCGGTGCTGGAGGCCGCCAAGGCCGCGGGCGTGCCCGCAAGGTCCGTAGGGGTATTCACGCCGGAGGTATCGGCCGAAAAGCCCCCCGCGTTGACAGTCGCAGGGGTGGGGGCCATATCATTGCCTGACTTGCGCCACGCCCACGAACACTGGCTGCCGGCCTACATGGCCGGGCCGGGGCGCAAAGACTAGGGTTTCAGGAGCGCGTCCACCCCATGCCGATGAACGCCGGCGATATCGAGCGGCTGATCAAGGAAGGCCTGCCGGACGCCCAGGTCCGCATCGAGGACCTGCGCGGCGACGGCGACCACTATGCCGCCCACGTCGTCTCCTCGGCGTTCAAGGGCAAGTCGCGGGTGCAGCAGCACCAGATGGTCTACCAGGCGCTCAAGGGCCGCATGGGCGGCGAACTGCATGCCCTGGCGCTGCAGACCTCCGCACCGGTAGACTGAACCAATCACGGATGGGTTGAGCCGCGGCAACGCGGCCGGAAGAAGGAACGAAACCATGTCGGTAGCCGATCGGATCAAGAGCGACATCACCGAGAACGACATCGTGCTCTACATGAAGGGCACGCCGGTCTTTCCGCAGTGCGGCTTCTCCGCCGCCGTCGTCGGCGTGCTGACGCACATGGGCGTCAAGTTCAAGGGCATCAACATCCTCGAGGACGCCGAGCTGCGCCAGGGGATCAAGGAGTTCTCGAACTGGCCGACGATCCCGCAGCTCTACGTGAAGGGCGAGTTCATCGGCGGCTGCGACATCGTGCGCGAGATGTACCAGTCGGGCGAGCTGCAGCAGCTCCTCGGCGACAAGGGCATCGCCACCAAGGCGGCGTGATCCGCGCCTTTCTGCTTTCTCGATGAAGATCTGCATCTTCGGCGCCGGCGCGATCGGCGGGGCGCTCGGCGTGCATCTGGCGCGTGGCGGGCATGACGTGTCGCTGGTGGCGCGCGGGCCGCACTTGGCGGCAATCCGGGCGCGCGGGCTGACGCTGCGCCAGAAGGAGGCGGCGGACATCACGCTGCGGATGCCGGCCGGTGACGATCCGGCGGCGTTCGGGCCGCAGGACCTCGTGATCATCGGCGTCAAGGCGCATGGCGTGCCGGCGATCCTGCCGCAGTTCAAGCCGCTGCTCGGCCCCGAGACGATCGTGCTGCCGGCGCTCAACGGCATTCCCTGGTGGTACTTCCACAAGGCCGGCGGCAGGTACGAGGGACAGCCGGTGCGCTGCCTAGACCCCGACGGCGCGATGCTGAAGGCGCTCGATTCGGCGCGCATCGTCGGCTGCGTCGTCTACGGCGCCGGTGACGTTCCGGCGCCCGGCGTCGTGCGCCAGACCAGCCTCGACCAGCCGCTGACGATCGGCGAGCCGGACGGGACAGCGACGCCGCGTCTCGCCGCGCTGGCGAAGGCGCTGTCCGTGCCCGGGCTGAAGGTCACTACCGACAGCAAGATTCGCAACGCGATCTGGACCAAGCTGCTCGGCAACGTGGCCTTCAACCCGATCAGCGCGCTGGCCCGGGCCGACATGCAGATGATCGCGGAGAGCGAGCGCCTCAACGCGCTGGTGCGCAACCTGATGACCGAGGCCGTCGCCACCGGCCACGCGCACGGCATCACGTTTGCCATGACCGTCGACCAGCGCCTGGCCATGGCCGGGCGGCTGGGGCCGGTGAAGCCGTCGATGCTGCAGGACGTGGAGCAGGGCAGGCCGATGGAGGTCGAGGCGATCGTCGGCGCGGTCGTCGAGCTGGCCCGGCTGGAGAACGTCCCGACGCCCACGATCGACGCGGTCTATGCGCTCATCAGCGGTCGCGACGCGACGCTGCGCTGAAGTCCGGCTGCGGCGCGGTGTCCATGCGCTGGGTGAGCAGCGCCAGGTCGCGGACCAGCCGCGTGCGGGCCGCGCGCGGCATGGCGTCGGTCAGCCACGCTTCCCACTGTCGCGCAAGGGCCGCCAGGTCGCGATAGAGGCGCGCGCCCTTCGTCGTGAAGTCGAGCACCAGCAGGCGGCGGTCGTCGGGGTCCGGCCGGCGCGTCAACAGGCCGCGCCGCATCAACCGCGCGACCGCGCGGCTGACCGTGGCCTTGTCCATCGTGGTGTGCTGCACGATCGCGTTCGACGAGACCGGCCGGTGATAGCCGAGGACCGCGATGATGCGCGCCTCGTGCAGCGCAAGCCCCAGCACCTGCTGGTAATGTCGGGCCAGATGGGCCTGCATCTTCGCGGTCAGCAGCGACAGGCGGTAGGGCAGGAACGCATCGAGGCGCAGCCGCGCATTCCTGGAATTTTTGTCGCGGGCGCGGCTGGGCAAGGCTCGTGTCACGCAGGCGGTGGCGGTCGCGCGAGGCTACACCATGCCCGGCGGGCCGCATAGTCATGCCTGGGCTGCGCCTTGGTGTCATTCGCGCGCGGCGGCGCTTCTCGCGGCTGCCCGGGTCCGATAGCATGGCGCCATCGCCGATCAGGGGCATCATCGCCGGACTCGTGACGCCATGACCGAACCGCCCAAGCCGCCGGCCGACCGGGCGCTGATCGCGGCGCTCGCCGACGATATCGCGGAGGCGCGGGGATTGCGCCGGCTCGCGGCCTATTTCGCCGAGAACGGCGCGCCGCCGCCGCGCGTGGTGTGGAACCCCGCCGAGGCCGACCTGCCGGCGGGGCCGCTGCAGTTCCTGGTGCGGTTCTGGCGCGAACATTGCGCCGGCGGCGCGTTGCCGCCGCTCGGGATCGTCGATCCGCTCGCGCTCAAGCCGGCGCTGGGCTACCTCATGCTGCTCGACGTGCTCGACGAGGGCTGGGACTATCGCTACCGGATCTACGGCTCCGAGATCGCCGGCCGCTTCGGCCGCGACCTCACCGGGCGCCGCACCTCCGACATCGCCAAGACCGCCTATACCGGCATCTTCTACATCGCCGGCTACCGCGCCGTGCTGGCCAGGCGCGAGCCGCTGTTCACGGTCTCGTCCTCGCCGAGCTATGTCGCCGCGGTGGACTGGTGGCGCCTGGTCCTGCCGCTGGTCGATCGCGAGGGCGCAATCACGCGCATCCTGGTCGGCAACATGCCGGGCGACTGGCGCACGCCGACGGCGCCGCTGCCGCCCAGGTCGGTCTGACGCTCCTTCAGCTCTAAGCCGTCGCTCAGGCCGGAACCATCGCAGCCTCGGCCGGCAGGTCGATGACGATGCCCGAAAGCGCCGCGCCCAGGCGATAGGCACCGCCGCCCGGAAGCTGCGCCAGGCGGCCGCCGGCGATCGCCCGCGCGCTCTCGGCGTTCGCCGCCGCGACCACCATCGTGCCGTGGCGCCAGGGCGTTAGCCGCGCGCCGTCGCCGGTCGACATGCCGGCCGGCAGGATCTGTTGGCGATAGGCGTAGGCGACCGTGAACAGGGACGACATTTCGCTCCACGACCTCTCCGGCCGCCGGAAGGGCGGCGCATGCAAGGGCCGCTACCCGTTGCCGGGTGCGGCGTCGAGAAGGAGAACGGGCGACGGGGCAAAATGTTTCCGCGCCGCAGCAAACAATCCTGCGATGGGGCGCGCTATGACCGTCTGGTCAATGGACAAGCCGGGCGCCGGCCGGCAATCTGGCCGCCGATGAAGGAGATCTCAGCGCAGTGACGGAACGCGGTGCCAGCACGGCCGAGCCGCACCGGCTTCAGGTGCTCGTCGAGTTGAAGCCGGACCGGCGTCGCGTCGGCCGCCTGCGGCTGCTGGGCCCGGGCGCCAGGGGGAGCGCCGGCGGGCCGAGGGACCTGTTCCGCTGCCGGGCGCTGGGGTTGGCCGACATGGCGACCGCGCTGAAGGCGGGCAACCCGTCGCGGGATTCGCGCAAGCCGTTCGGCGATGCGCCGTGCGGCGCCTGGACCGGATGCCGGCTGGTCACCCGCGCGAAGTTCGCGCCCAATGACGGCATCGGCCCGCGCTGGATCCCGCTCCACCACACGCTGGCCGCGGACGAGCCGACCCGCCACCTGCTCAACCCGCGCCGCCCGATGTGCCGCTGGGAGCTCGGCATCCATGCCGGCTGGGGCAACGGCCACCTGATGCTGGCCCAGGGCTGCATCCGCGTCCGCGACGAGGATTTCGACCGCTTGGCCGCGCTGCTGGGCGACGCGACCTTCGACGTGCGGATCCTGGAAATCCCGGCCTCGGCAAAGACGGCCGATGCCGCGGAGCGCCCGCAACGACGCCCTACCCGCGACCTGACGATTTAAGCTAGGTGGCGTCCCCTACGGGATTCGAACCCGTGTTTGCGCCGTGAGAGGGCGCCGTCCTGGGCCTCTAGACGAAGGGGACCCATATGCCGGTGCTGCGGGGCGAGGCCCGGGCGGCTGGCGGGCGAAGCTGTAGCCCAACCCTGCCGCCGGATCAACCCCGCCGCTGGATCAGGCCGCCCGGCGCTTGGCGGCCGCGGCCAGGAGGCCGTCGACGGCCTTGGGGTCGGTATTGAAGGCGGTCACCAGGCGGATGACCTGCCGGCTGCCCTCCGGGTTCTCCCAGGGCTGCAGCAGGTAGCCCTCGGCCTCGATCGCCTCGACCAGGGGGACGGGCATGCGGACGAAGATCTCGTTGCCCTGGACCGGGCTCAGGAGCTCGACGCCCGGGACGGCGGCCAGGCCCTGGGAGAGGCGCTGGGCCTCGCCATTGGCGTGGCGCGCGTTCTTGAGCCAGCGCCCGCCCGCGAGATAGGCCTCGAGCTGCACCGACAGGAACCGCATCTTCGAGAACAGGTGCCCGGCGCGCTTGCGGCGATACTCCAGCGCCTCGGCCAGGCCTGCGTCCTTGCGGAACAGCACGATCGCCTCGGCGGCCATGGCGCCGTTCTTGGTCGCGCCGAAGGAGAGCAGGTCGACGCCGGCCTTCCAGGTGATCTCGGCCGGGGTGCAGTTGAGGCCGGCGATGGCGTTGCCCAGGCGCGAGCCGTCCATGTGCAGCGCCAGGCCTTCCTTCCGGCACAGCGCGCCGATGGCCTTGACCTCGTCGACGCTGTAGGCCGTGCCGGACTCGGTGAGCTGGGTCAGGCTGACCGCCGAGGGCTTGGCGTGGTGCACGCCGCGCAGCGCCTGCTTCAGCGTCGTCGCCAGCGTGTCGACGCTGAACTTGCCGTGCTGGCCGGGCAGGCCGATCAGCCGCGCGCCGCCGCTGTAGAGCTCGGGCGCGTTGCACTCGTCCATGATGACATGCGCCTTCTCGTGCGCGTAGATGGCGCCCCAGGGCGGCGTCACGGCGGAGAGGCAGAGCGCGTTGGCGGCGGTGCCCAGCGCGACCGGCAGCACCGTCACCTCGGTCTCGAACACGTCGGCGAACTTCGCGGCCAGGCCCTTGGTGCAGTCGTCGCCGCCATAGGCGTTGGCCGGACCCTGGTTCGCGTCGGCGATGGCCTGGAGGATGGCCGGGTCGACGCCGGTCACGTTGTCGCTGCGGAAATTGGCGCCCATGGTGGTTCGGCTCCCCTTGCGGTCTACTGCGCGTTCCTGATCGCGATCGTGCCCAGCATGCGGCCCGACCCTAGGTCGAAGATGTGCAGGGCTTCCTGGCCATCCGGCTGCGCCACGCGCACCACGACGCGGTCGCCCTGGATCTGCGTGTCGACCAGCCTGCCGCCCTTGGGCACCGTCACCTCGGCGGGCTGGAACGCCGGTCGCATGTCCTTGGCCTTCATCGCCAGCCCGCCGATGATCACGCCGACGCCGGCGATGATCAGCACGGTCATGGTGCCAACGAGGATCTTGAGGCCGAGCATGGATCGGGTTCACTCTCCGCGCGCGATGATGTCGAGAATCGGAAAACTTCGGGAATGACGGACGGCGGCACGCTGCACGTGGTTTCGGTCGAGGCCGCGGACTTGGGCGAGCGGCTGGACCGCCTGATCGCCCGGCGCCTGCCGGCGCTGTCGCGCAGTCGCGTGAAGGCCTTGATCGAAGCGGGTCACGTCGCCCAGGAGGACGCGGGCGGCGGGACCATAACGGACCCCTCCCGCAGGGTCAAACTGGGCCAGTCCTATCGCATCGCGGTGCCCGAGGCGGCGCCGGCCGCGCCGCAGGCCCAGGCCATGGCGCTCGACATCGTCTACGAGGATGCCGACCTGATCGTGGTCAACAAGCCGGCGGGCCTGGTGGTGCATCCCGCGCCGGGCAATCCCGATGCGACGCTGGTCAACGCGCTGCTGGCGCATTGCGGCGACAGCCTGCAGGGCATTGGCGGGGTGAAGCGCCCGGGCATCGTCCACCGCCTGGACAAGGACACGAGCGGCCTGATGGTCGTGGCCAAGAACGACGCCGCCCATGCCTCCCTGTCGCGCCAGTTCGCCGAGCGAACCAGCGAGCGGACCTACCGCGCCATCGTCTGGGGCGTGCCCCGCCCGGCGGAGGGCGAGATCGAGGGGACCATCGGGCGCGACCCGCGCAACCGCAAGCGCATGGCCGTCGTTGCCAAGGGCGGCAAGCCGGCGCTCACCCGCTACCGGGTGATCCGGCGCTTTGGCGCCGGCATCGCCAGCCTGGTGGAGTGCCGCCTCGCCACCGGCCGCACGCACCAGATCCGCGTCCACCTGGCCCAGGCGGGCCACCCGCTGCTGGGCGACCCGGTCTATGGCGGGCGGCGCGGGCGGGCGACGGCCAGGGGGGCCGCCGGCGGTCGCCCCGACGCGCTGGCATCTCATCTGGCGGGCTTCGGGCGCCAGGCGCTGCACGCGGCGACGCTGGGATTTTCGCACCCGCGAAGCGCGCGTGCGATGCAATATCAATCTGATGATCCAGCCGATTTCAAAGAGTTAATAAAATTTCTGGATTCGTTCAAAGATAAATTATAGTTTAGTCGCGCGCTGGGAATTGACGCGTTAGGCTTGCCGTTATGTAGGGCGTCGGGCCGGGTCGACCGGATGGCCGGCGCCAGGAGGACCAGACGATGGCATCTGTACGTACGCTTCCGGCGGTCAGCGGCGAGGGCGGCCTTTCCCGGTACCTGCAGGAGATCCGCCGATTTCCCATGCTGACGCCCGAGGAGGAGTTCCTCCTGGCGAAGCGCTGGCGCGAGCACAACGACACCGAGGCCGCGCACCAGCTTGTCACCAGCCACCTGCGCCTGGTCGCCAAGATCGCCATGGGCTACCGCGGCTACGGCCTGCCGGTCAGCGAGCTGATCTCGGAAGGCAATGTCGGCATGATGCAGGCGGTCAAGCGGTTCGACCCGGACCGCGGCTTCCGCCTGGCCACCTACGCCATGTGGTGGATCCGCGCGGCGATCCAGGAATACATCCTGCACTCTTGGTCGCTGGTGAAGATGGGCACCACGGCGGCGCAGAAGAAGCTGTTCTTCAACCTGCGCCGGCTGAAGGGACAGATGAAGGAAATCGACGAGGGCGACCTGCCCCCGGAGAGCGTCAAGAAGATCGCCAAGACGCTGGACGTGACCGAAGACGACGTGGTGCAGATGAACCGCCGTCTCGCCGCGCCCGACCATTCGCTGAACGCGCCGGTCCGCCAGGACGGCGAGGGCGAGTGGCAGGACTGGCTGGTCGATCCCTCGGAGAGCCAGGAGACGCGGCTGGCCGACCACGAGGAACTCGACAAGCGCACCCAGCTCCTCAGCGAGGCGATGAAGACCTTGAACCAGCGCGAGCGCCACATCCTGGAGCAGCGCCGGCTGAAGGACGAGCCGGCCACGCTCGAGGACCTGAGCCGGGAGTACGGCATCTCGCGCGAGCGCGTGCGCCAGATCGAGGTGCGGGCGTTCGAGAAGCTGCAGAAGGCGATCAAGGAAGCCGCGGTGCGCGAGAAGCTCGACGCCTGATCCGGCCTGTTCGGCGGCGCGGCGACCGGGCGGCGACGCCCGCGTCGCCGCTGTCGCGCCGACGGGCTGCGGCTTGCCCGCGAAGCCGCCGCGATTGTAGGCTTGCCGGCATGGCGGATGATCCAGCCCGGCCCGCAGTCTCAGCCGTCACCAGTCGACGCGATGCCTGGGCGCGGGCGCTGATCGATGGCCGGCTCGACGAGATTGCCGCCGCCTTCCGCCACGACGACACCGAACCGCCGGTCGCCGTGTGGAATCCCGACCCGGCCAGCCTCAGGACCGAGCCGATCCGCTTCGTGCTCAATCACTGGCGGCAGTTGTGCGGCGCCGGCAAGGCGCCGCCTGTCGCCAGCTTGGACGCACTGGCGCTGCGTCCCGCACTGGGCTACGTGATGCTGGTCGATCCCGTCGGCGACGGGCTGGATTTCCGCTATCGCCTGTACGGCAGCCTGATCGCCACCGTGTCCGGCATGGACATGACTGGCAGGCTCGTGTCGCAGCACCATGCCAGCGCGCATGTCGTCGATTTCAGCTTTGCCGGCTATCTGGCCGTCTATCGCCGCCCCGAGCCGCTCTATACCTTCCGCCGCCCGGCGCGCGCCGATTTTACGCGCTCCTGGGAACGCCTGGTGCTGCCCCTGGTCGACGATCGCGGCCGCGTGGCCCGGTTCCTGGTGGTCAATGTCCCGGAGAACGAGGCGGGCGTCGCGATCCGTCCTGCCTTCTGATCCCTGCCTGACAAGACCGGAGTTTCCCGAATGACCAACGGCGCCACCTGGCGTGGACACGTGACCCATCTGCATCGGGCGTCGGGCGCCGGTGTCGCGATGGAGGCGCGCGATGCGCTCGAACTGATTGCCGGGCAGGGTATCGTCGGCGACCGCTACAAGGACGGCATCGGCTTCTACTCGGACAGGCCCGAAGAGGGCCGGCAGATCACGCTTTTCGAGCAGGAGGCGCTCGACGCCTTGAAGCGCGACCACGGCATCGACTTCGCGCCCCACGAGCACCGTCGCAACGTGACGACCGCCGGCGTGCCGCTGACCCATCTGGTCGGCAGGCGGTTCCGCATCGGCGCGGCGGTGGTGGAAGCGACGCGGCTCAGCGTGCCGTGCCAGCGCCTGGTCGACCTCACGGGGAAAAAGGTCTTCAAGCCGCTGATCAATCGCTCCGGCCTGAACTGCCGCATTCTTGTGGGCGGTACGATCCGTCCCGGCGACGCGGTGGAGCCGGCCTAGCCCTTGATGCAGTCGAGCAGCGGGCCGAGCTGGCCGGCGCGCTGCTGCAGCGTGGCGGCGCGGTTCTGCACGTAGCTGCCGGGATTGCCGGCATTCCACTTGCGCGGGCTCGGCAGGGTCGCGGCCAAGAGCGCGGCCTCGTGGGTGGAGAGTTGCGCGGCGGATTTTCGGAAGTGGTGCCGCGCCGCGGCTTCGGCGCCGTAGACGCCCGGCGCCCACTCGACGATGTTGAGATAGACCTCGATCTGCCGGCGCTTGGGCCACAGCGCGTCGATCGCCACGGCCGTTGCCGCCTCGACGCCCTTGCGCGCGAAGCCGCCGCCCGGCCACAGGAACAGGTTGCGCGCGAGCTGCATCGTGATCGTGCTGGCGCCGCGCAATCCCTCGCCCGCCGCGTGCTCGTCGATCGCCTCGCGGATCGCGCCGAAGTCGATGCCGTTGTGGAGGCAGAACTTGTTGTCCTCGGCCGCGACCACCGCGCGCGGCAATGCGGGCGCGATCCGGTCCAGCGCAACCGGCTGGCGCGCGAGGCCTTCGCCCTCGGCCAGGCGGATCAGCATCAGCGGCGTGACCGGCGGCCCGACGAAGCGATAGACGACGATGCCGCCAGCCCAGAGCAGGAGGAGCAGCAGCACGAGGCGCTTGGCAAGGCGCCAGAGGCGGCGAAGGATGCCGGGGCGTGGACGGTCAGCGCGATCCATGCCGCCATCCTACGCGGCCCCGATGCTACGCGGCAGGCGTCAATCCGCGAACGGGTCCTTGACCATGATCGTGTGCTCGCGGTCGGGGCTGGTCGACAAAAGCGCGACCGGGCACTCGATCAGCTCCTCGACGCGGCGCACGTACTTGATCGCGGCGGCGGGGAGTTCGATCCACGACTTGGCGCCGTGCGTACTTTCCTGCCAGCCCGGCAGGGTCTCGTAGACCGGCTCGACGCGCGCCTGCGCGGCCGTCGCGGCGGGCAGGTGGTCGAGCACCTGGCCGTCGAGCCTGTAACCGGTGCAGATCTTGATCTCGTCCAGCCCGTCCAGCACGTCGAGCTTGGTCAGCGCGATGCCGGCGATGCCGCCCATCTTGATCGCCTGGCGCACCATGACGGCGTCGAACCAGCCGCAGCGCCGCTTGCGCCCGGTGACCGTGCCGAACTCGCGCCCGCGCTCGCCCAGGCGCTCGCCGACCGCGTTGGCCTGCTCGGTCGGGAACGGGCCCGAGCCGACGCGCGTCGTGTAGGCCTTGCAGATGCCGAGCACGTAGCCGATGGCGTGCGGCCCGATGCCTGAGCCGACCGCCGCCATCCCGGAGACGGCGTTCGACGAGGTGACGTAGGGATAGGTGCCGTGGTCGACGTCGAGCATGATCGCCTGCGCGCCTTCGAACAGGATGCGCTTGCCGGCGCGGCGCAGCCCGTCCAGGCGCCGCCACACCGGCTCGGCATAGGGCAGCAGCTTCGGCGCGATCTCGAGCAGCTGCGCCTTCAGCGCAGCGGCCGCGACCTCCGGCAGGCCAAGGCCCTTGCGCAGGATGTTGTGGTGGGCCAGCAGCGCTGAAATGCGCGCGTCGAGGCCCTGTGGATCGACCAGATCGCAGACGCGGATCGCGCGGCGGCCGACCTTGTCCTCGTAGGCCGGGCCGATGCCGCGGCCCGTGGTGCCGATCTTGTGCGCGCCGCCCTTGTCGGCCTCGCGCGCCCGGTCGAGCTCGGAGTGCAGCGGCAGGATCAGCGGCGCAGTCTCGGCGACCCGCAGGTTTTCCGGCGTTACGCTGACGCCCTGGCCGCGCAGCGTGTCGATCTCCTTCATCAGCGCCCAGGGATCGACGACCACGCCGTTGCCGATCAGCGCCAGCTTGCCCGGCCGCACCACGCCCGAGGGCAGGAGGCTCAGCTTGTAGGTGGCGTTGCCGATCACCAGCGTATGGCCGGCATTGTGGCCGCCCTGGAAGCGCACCACCACGTCGGCGCGCTCGCACAGCCAGTCGACGATCTTGCCCTTGCCCTCGTCGCCCCACTGGGCGCCGACCACCGCTACGTTCGCCATGCCGCAACTTTCCTAGGAAGCTAGAGGAAGACCATCAGGCCGCGACCACCGCGCCGCCGTCCCAGCGATGCGAGCAGCCCAGGCGCCGCGCCTCGGCCGCCGCGTCGGCCACGGGGTCGAGCCCCGCGACCGTGATCCATCCCTCGGCGCGCAGCGCCTCGGCCGCGCTCCCGGCGGTGCCCCCCGCCGCGTCCAGGGGCACGAACACGCGGCGCGCCGGCGCCGGCGCGGGCAGGGCGGGGGCGATGGAGTCCATGAACAGGGTGAAGCCGGTCGAGGGTTCGGCCCCGGCCGCCTGGTATCGGCCTCCCCGGCCGAGCTCGCCTGGCGTGCCGCGGGCGAAAAAAGTGAAACTGACACCACTGTCATATTCGTAGCCGCGCATCTCGACCGGGTCGACGGTCAGGGTCAGGTCCGGCATCGCGCGCTGGACCAGCGCCACCACCTCCGCCAGCCGGTCGCGCTCGGCCGCGGCGGTCGCCGGCAGGTCGAGCCTGGCCAGGGTGGCGAGGGCGCCCGCGGCCTTGCCGGTCGCGCGCAGCAGGCCGGTGAAGGTCGCGACCGCGCGCTCGCCGGCGCCGGCCAGCGCCTGCTCCACGGCGGCCACGTCCTTGCGGTCCATCGCGGCGCGCAAGGCGGCGGTCTGCGCCGGCGGCAGGGCCATCGCCTCGGCCAGGGCGGGCACCAGCGTGGGGATGCAGAGGTCGACCGACAGGTGCTTCACGCCGATCGCGGCGAGCGCGCCGGCGCCCATCGCCACCACCTCGGCGTCGGCGGCGGCCGAGGACGCGCCGATCAGCTCGGCGCCGACCTGCTCGAACTGCCGCGCCGGGCGGAGCTGGGTGCCCTTCACCCGCAGCACGTCGCCGGCATAGCACAGGCGCAAGGGGCGGGGTGCCCGGCCGAGGCGGGTGCGGGCGATGCGGGCGATCTGGGGCGTGATGTCGGGGCGGACGCCCATCATGCGCTGCGACACCGGGTCCATCAGCCGGAAGCAGTGCGACTTCAACGCGGCGCCGATGCCGTTCAGCAGCGATTCCTCGAACTCCACCAGCGGGGTCTTCACCAGGTCATAGCCCTGGGCGCCGAAGCGACGGACCAGCCGGTCGACCAGCGCCGCGGCATGGCCCGCATCCGGCGGCAGGCCGTCGGCCAGGCCGGCGGGCAGCAGCTTGCTGCCGGGGTCGGCGAAATTCTGCTGGTCGTCCATGATCCTCGAGCCCAAAGGCGCCGTCCCGGCAGGGACGGCAAGGTGCCGGCACAGGGGTGCCGGCGGGTCGTCCGGGGCCGGAAAATCGCTTCCGGCGCCCGCGCCGCCGGCCGTGGCAGCCCCCGAGACGGGCGCGCCGGGCCAAGTGGCGGCCATGTCTAGCCAGTTCGCGGCAGAAGGGCAATCCGGTTAGGGCAATCGCGCTTGCGGCCCGGCCCGGTCTTGGCTAGGTTCCCCCGCCTGCCGACCACCGGGGGCGGGCCTGCGCGCATGGCCTAACCCCTTGTCCATCCGGCCTTAACGATTGGGCCGGCCGATGCACGGAGAGGTGCCAGAGTGGTCGATCGGGACGGTCTCGAAAACCGTTGTGCGTGCAAGCGTACCGTGGGTTCGAATCCCACCCTCTCCGCCATTTCTACCCGGTCGAAGGCTCTCCGCCGCCGGGTGGCCCGCTAAAAACTCCAGTGTCCGCGCGGTTCTCGCGTCAATGCTGTTGACCGAGTAAACCGCGTCGGAGTCTGAACTCATCTCTCTACGGCCTGTTTTCTCCAGACCTCCTGACTCGGGCAAAGCAGTACGGATTTTGAACCGCCTGATTTGCTGGAGTTTTTTGACGCTCGAATTCGGGCGTTTCAAATCTCTCTTGGGGGGCGAGAGGTAATCTCTCGAGATCGCGTCCCCGGGCGTTGTGGAGGAGCCGCGTTGGAATCGCGCTCTCTGGCTAGCTTGGCCGGTTAAGTCAAGCTGCCACTGCGGGCAGATTGACGATGGGACCATCGCTCAAGGGAGCGATGGTTTCCAGGGACATGTAGCGGGAGCGCTGGACGGCCTGACCTGAGCCCCAAGTCTCATCCGGTTGAGGGTAGAGTCCGTTCG
>JAEULC010000140.1 GCA_016792605.1 Rhodospirillales bacterium | reverse complement strand
CGACGTGATCGGGACGCGCTGCGATCCCTATACCAACGGCATGCTCAAGCCGTCGCACTACGACTGCTACTGCCACTCGAACCTGATCCGCGCCCTGGTGAAGGGGCGCGGGCTGTCGGTTGCCGAGGCCGAGCCGCATGTACACGACGTCATGAACGTGTTCATGTGCACCGGCTTCACCCGCGCCACCAACCAGTACTTCATGAAGGCGAGCCCGGTGCGCCCCGGCGACTTCATCGAGTTCTTCGCCGAGATCGACCTGCTGGGTGGCCTGTCGGCCTGCCCCGGCGGCGACTGCGGCACGTCGAAGTCGGGCGGCGATGCGCCCTGCTATCCGCTGAAGGTCGAGATCTTCCGCCCCGAACCGGAGGTCTTGAAGGGCTGGTCCTCGCCGCCGCGCGCCGCTTACCCGGGCAAGCATGGGCTGAAGTAGCGGCGCGCCGGGATGACCAGCGCGCAGCACATCGTCGTCATCGGCGCCGGCACGCTTGGCCTCGCGACCGCCTTCAACCTGCTGGAGCGCGGCCGGCGCGTGACGGTGCTGGAAGCCGACTCGGCTGCGTCCGGGTCGAGCGGGCGCTCCATCGGTGTCGTCGGCACGCAGCATGTCGATCCGTTCGAGATCGCGCTTCGCGTGCGCAGCGTCAAGCAGATGATGGAATGGAAGCAGCACGGATTGCAGTTCCACCATATCGGCTACACGCGCCTGGGTCGCACGGCGGGCGACCTCGCGCTGTTCGAGAAGAGCGTGAAACTGCAGGCCGAGCTGGGGCCGACCAATGCCCGCGTGCTCGATCCGGTCGCGATCAAGAAGCTGGTGCCGCATATCAGCACCGATGGACTCGCCGGCGCGCTGTTTGGCCCGCAGGACGGCTTCCTCGACCCGCACCAGTACTGCAGCGTTTTGGTCGACATGGTGCGGGCGCGCGGCGGGGTGGTGAAGCAGCAATGCCGCGTGACGGCGGCCGAGCGTCGCCAGGGCGGCTACCGGCTGCGCACATCGGCGGGCTACGTCGACGCCGATGGTGTCGTGCTGGCGCCCGGTCCCTGGGCCAGCGCCACGGCGAAGCTCTTCGGGAAGACGCTGACCGTGATTCCGGAGCGGCACCAGGCCGTGGTCATCAAGCTGCCGGCGCCACTGCCCTACACCATGCCGATGGTCATGGACTACGTGCCGGGCACCAGCAGCGGCACCGGGCTGAACTTCCGCCACGACCGCCCGGGCGAGCTGATCGCCGAGACGCATCGCTCCTACGACACGACGGGCAGCGATCCCGACAATTACGACCAGCTCCTCGACGACCGGACCAAGGACGAGCTGGCCGAGCTCCTGCTCGAGCGCCTGCCGGAGCTGAGCGAGGCCGGCTTCGGGCGCGGCTGGGCCGGGCTCTACCCGAAGTCGCCGGATGGGCGGCCGATCGTCGGCCCCCTGAGCGACGATGAACCCATGCTGGTCGCGGCGGCCGGCGCCGGCGGCTACGGCATCCAGCTTTCGCCGATCATCGGCCAGCTCGCGGCCGACTGGATCACGAGCGGCGAGCCCAAGGCGATTCCCGAGGCGATCCGCCTGAAGCCGTCGCCCGCCCGGGGCTAGCCGCTATTCGTTGTGCTTGCGGTAACCGGCGCTGACGATGCCGGAAATCGCCTGGGTCAGCCAGGGAAGGTCGCGGCCCCGGTCGCCGAAGCGCTGCGGATCGTAGCGCGCGGCGTCGAAGCGCGGCTTCGCGCCGGCGACGAGGTCGGCGACCAGGTGCCCGGTCATCGCCGACCAGGTGATGCCGGCCGAGTTCATCGCCGTGGCGACGTAGAGGCCGTCGAGGTCCGACACGCGGCCGATCAGCGGCAGCCCGTCCGGGGTGAAGCTTTCCGGCCCGTTGACGAAGTGGCGAACAGGCGCATTTTCCAGCGCCGGAAAGATCTCGACCGCCGCCATGAAGTAGGGCGCGATCTTGTCCCAGTCCGGCGGCAGCAGGGTGAACGAGAACGGCTTGGGCAGGCTGTCCGGGTCGATCGTCTTGGCGTTCTGGTCGAAGAACCCGACCAGGAACTTGCCGACTTCCTCGCGGCCATAGATCAGCCGGTCAGGCATGACGAAGGACGGCGTCGTGCGCGCCAGCGCCGGCGTCACCTCGGCAATCACGTAGAAATGCTCGCAGGGCCATTGCGCCAAAGCCACGCCGACCGAGCGCAGCAGCGAGCGCGACCACAGGCCTGCGGCGCAGACGACGGTGTCGCCCGCGATCAATCCCTGGTTGGTCTCGACCCCGGTCACACGGCCGCCCTGCGTCGCGATCGACCGCACTTCGACGCCC
>JAEULC010000092.1 GCA_016792605.1 Rhodospirillales bacterium | reverse complement strand
CGGCGCGGTCACGTTGGTGATGTGCTCCACCATGTCGTTCTGCGTCCGGTCGTGGCCGTGCAGCGGCGACACCACCTTGGTGTGGTCGCAGTGGTAGCCCGACACGCGATGGAACAGGCTCTTGGTCTCGCCATAGAGCAGCAGGCAGCGCTTGGCGAAGTTGCTGTCGACATGCCAGCCGCGCAGCATCGCCTCGCTGAAGCCGTGGATCTTGAACATGTCCTCGCGCGGCACGAGCTGGAAGTCGCCCGGGCCGTCGTAGATGATCGACTTGTGCGAGTGGACGACCTCGTCGAGGTGCAGCGAATTTCCCCACTCGGCGAAGGAGGCGATGATCTTGCGCGGGTCCTTGCGGTCGAGCGACTCCCACAGCGACTCCGGCATCTCGAAGCGCGGGATGCCGTAGTAGCCGCGCGGCAGGTCGCGCACCGCGTCGGTCAGCGACGGCTTCTTGCCCCGCGCCACGAACACCATGTCGGTGTTGGTCGACAGGATCCACCTGTTGTTCGGATTGCTGCGGCGGATGGCGATGTTGCGCGACACCGACTCCAGAGCGTTCAGGTGCGTTTTGTCGCGCCAGCGCTGGTGGTAGGACGGGCGCACGCGCAGCACGCGGATCTTGCGTCGCGCCTGATCGGTCAGCGTGTCGAGGATCGCCTCGACGAAGCTCGGCATGTCGTCCGGCGTGTTGTAGTCGACGAATAGGATCTCGTCGTCGGGATCGGTGAGCAGCTCGGCCATGCAGTTGAAGCTGATGGCGGCCCGCTTGTGCAGATTATAGCCGTAGTTGTCATTGCGGCCGTAGAGGACGAGGGAGATCATGCGCTTGCTCGCTCGGGGTACGTCGCGCCGAGGGCGGCGGCGTGAAGCCGTTCCAGCAGCGGGCCGAAAGCGCCGCCGAACGCCTTGGTGTCGAAGAAGGGCGCCGCCTTCAGCGCCTGGCGGATGCGGCGCTGTAGATCCTTGCGGCGCTCGCGGTCCTGGGCCAGCGCCGCCGCCAGCGCGACATAGCCGTCGACGTCCGGCGCCACCAGCTCGTCGAGGCCGATCGCGCGCAACGTCGACGGACCCTGCAGCGCGCGCTGCGATCCGCCCTGCAGCGACACGACCGGGCAGCCCGCGACCAGGGGCTCCATCAGCGAGGCGTTGCCGGAATAGGGGAAGCTGTCGAGAAACACGTCCGCCTCGCCGGCGAGCTGGATCAGTTCGCCCATGCTGAGCGCGTTCAGCAGGCGGATGCGTTCCGGGTCGATGCCGGCCGTCCTGGCCTCGGCGGCGAGCCGCTGGCGCAGCGCGTGGTGCGGGTAGGATGGCCACCAGTTGGGATTGAACGGGTAGAGCGCCAGCACGCTGTCCGGCGTCGCGGCCAGGACGCGCATCCAGGCGCGGGTCAGGCCGGGCTGCAGCTTCGGCATCGAGGCGCCGCCCAGGAACAGCGTGGCGCTAGGAGGCAGACCCAGTGACTTTCGCGAGCCGCCCGCGGCCGGGGTGCGGGCGGCGCCGGCATAGGAGAATACGTTGAAGGTCGCATCGATCAGCTCGACCTGCTCGCTGTACTGCGCCTCGACCTGTGTCGGTTCGGTGGACGCGGCGGTGATGAAGGCGTCGACGCTCTCGTAGCCGCAGGTCGCGGGCTGGATCGCCGCAAGCGCGACCTGCACCGGCGCCAGGCGACACGCGGCGATTCGCCCCAGGCCGCGATGGTCGAAGCAGACGATGTTGCCGAGCACGGCGATGTCGAGTTCCTCGGCGCGGAGCTGCTCCACGGCGCGCGCCGGGTCAGCGTCGATCACGGCGACGCGGGCGAAGCGCTGGCCGACCGCGGCGCCGAACGCGCCCTCGGCGGGACGCTGGGTGTAGAGCACCGGCTCGAAGCGCCGCTTGTCCAGGCCCTCGGCGTGGGCCATCACGATGAAGCTTTCGGTCCGCGGCTCGAGGTTGCGCACCAGGAAGCCCACGCGCAGCCGACGCCCCTGGCCGGGCTTGGCCAAGCGGTCGAGGTCGCGGGTCGGGCCGGCGAGGTCGAGCGCGCGCTCGACCAGCCGGCCGCGCTTTTCCATCAGCGGGCGCAGGTTGGCGTCGTGGTGGAACGCCATCTGGATGTCGAGCGGTCCCAGCGCCGCCTCGATCAGGGCGTGTGCCTGCAGCGGGTCGGCGGCGGCATCGGCCATGGCGGCGATGCGGTCGAGCATCGCCAGCAGGTAGACATGGTAGTTGCCGGGGTCCGCCGGCGCCTGGAACAGGCGTGGCGCACGCAGCCAGTAGCGCATCAGCATCGGCAGCGCCCAGTCCGGCACGGCCTCGATCGCGGGCAGGTCGGTCAACCGGAAGGCATGGCGATAGCCCGCAGCGGCGAGATGCGCGGCGGGGTCGCCTGGCGTCTCGACCAGGCGGGCGGCGATCGCGCTCCAGGTGGGGTCGTCGTTCTGATCGGCGGGCAGTTCCGGCAGCTCGGCCTCGATCCAGCTCCGGAGCGTGTCGCCGGCCGGCGATCCCATCGCCGCGCGCAACGCGCCCTGCGGCAGCGACAGCAGCAGCTCGGCGAAGAAGCGGCGGTAGTCGCGGATCACGCCGATCGCCTGCTCGTTCGGCCCGCGCAGCCAGGCCTGCGCCAGGCGCAAGAGCGGCCGGCGCTGGGTCAGGAAGATCGACTCCGGCGTCTGGGTGATGGCCAAGAAACGCTCCCTCGTGCGGCCGTATTCCTGCTTTTTCCCTCGGAATCGGCCAGATTTCGGGAGTTTGCCCGCCGCCGGTTAATTGTTCGTCAACTATAAATCGCCAATCTTCAGGGCATGTCGGTCGCCATCATCAGCGGGTCTGGCGGGCTTGTGGGCTCCGAGGCCGCACGGCATTTCGCCGCGCGCGGGCTCGACGTGGTCGGCATCGACAACGACATGCGCCGGCATTTCTTCGGCCCCGAGGCTTCCACCCTATGGCAGCGCCAGCAGCTCGAAGCCGAGCTGGGGCGGCGCTACCGCCACGCCGACCTGGACATCCGCAGCGCCGCGTCCATCGACGCGCTGTTCGCGCGCTATGCCGGCCGGGTCTCGGTGATCGTCCATGCCGCGGCCCAGCCGTCGCACGACTGGGCGGCGCAGGAGCCGGCGACGGACTTCGCGATCAACGCCGGCGGTACGATGAACATGCTCGAGGCCGCGCGGCGTCACGCGTCCGACGCGGTCTTCATCTTCTGCTCGACCAACAAGGTCTATGGCGACCGGCCGAACCAGCTGCCGCTGGTCGAGTCCGAGACGCGCTGGACCGTCGATCCCGCGCACGCCTTCGCCGAGGGGATCGACGAGACCATGTCGCTCGACCAGAGCACCCACAGCGTCTTCGGCGCCTCGAAGGTGGCGGCCGACGTGATGGTGCAGGAATACGGGCGCTATTTCGGCATGAAGACCGGCGTCTTCCGCGGCGGCTGCCTGACCGGCCCCAATCATTCCGGCGCGGCGCTGCACGGCTTCCTCGCCTACCTGATGAAATGCGCCGTGCTGGGCCAGCCCTACACCGTGCTCGGCTACAAGGGCAAGCAGGTGCGCGACAACATCCACAGCCGCGATCTCCTGGCCGCCTTCCAGGCATTCTTCGAGTCGCCACGCGCGGGTGAGGTCTACAACATGGGCGGCGGGCCCTACGCTAACTGCTCGATGATCGAGGCGATCCGGCTCAGCGAGGAGATCGCCGGCCGGCCGATGCAGTGGAGCTACGAGGCCAAGAACCGCGTCGGCGACCACATCTGGTATGTCTCAGACCTGCGCAAGTTCCAGGCGCACTACCCTGGCTGGCAGCCCAGGACCGACATCGCCCAGACCCTGCGCGAGATCCACGACGCCCTGCGCGGCCGCACGACCGCCGAACGCGCCGCCTAGCCGCGGACGGACTCCGGCTTCCTGCCTACCAGCTTCTCGTACAGCGCTGGATCGGTGGCGCCCTCGCTGCCGATCAGCATCACGTGGCTTCCGGCGCCGATGCCGATCGCCTTGGCGACAGTGGGATGGTCCTGCAGCGCGATCAGGCAGGCGAGGCCGGCCGCGCCCGACTCGCCGGCGACGACGGCCGGCCGGGTTTCCGCCAGCAGCCGCATGGCGCGGGGCGCGTAGTCGTCGCTGACGGTCACGAAGTCGTCCGCGCCGGCGCTGAGGATCGTCCAGGCAAGTGGCGACACCTCGCCCGCGGCCAGACCCGCCATGACCGTCTCCAGATCGCCCGGCGTCGTCGTCGGCTTGCCGGCCACGGCCGAGCGGTAGCAGCAGTCGGCGGTCACCGGCTCCACCACCACCAGGCGCGGCCGCTTCGGTCCCCAGCGCAGCCAGAACGCGGCGCAGACCGCGGCG
>JAEULC010000085.1 GCA_016792605.1 Rhodospirillales bacterium | reverse complement strand
ATCGTCCTTCCAAGCGCGGCCGTTCGACAGAAAACTTTCCAAAAACCGGCGTTGAACACTGGAAGGGTTTACACTTTCGCCAAGCAGAGAAGTAAAGCAGGCTGATTCGATTGTTTAAAATCACGGCATGAATATTGCTGTTTTGTTTCGCCTGAAACCCTGGTGCGTCGATGGCGGATCAAGCGGTTCTTCGGTTTCCGGTCGAGCGGGCGGCCGCGCTGGCAACGGGCGGTCAGGGGGCTGCGTTGCGCCAGGCCAGCGACGGCGCGGACGCCGCGAGCGCTGCCCGCATCCCCAATGCCCCGTCCCCTAATGCAGCTTCCCCCGCTTCAAGCTCCCCGGGCGCCGGTCTCCAGCGCATCACGGCGATCGAGGCCGCCGGCGCGCTGGCGGGCATGGACCTGCTGCAGGCCTTTTCGAGCGAACCGCCGGCGCCGCAGCCGGCCAAGCACGATCCCGGCGTCGGGACAGCGCCCGTCAAGCCGGAGGCGGCATCGCGTGCCGCGCCGGCTTCGACCGTCGCGCTGCTGCCCTCGGCCCCCGACCGACCGCCGGCCAGTGCCACACCGGACCTGTCGCCCATCCCGGATCGCAGCGCGCCGAACGGCGACGCGCAGGACGGTTTTGAAACGCGGGCCCTGGAGCTGGTGCGCGGCTTCTGGACCGGATCGGGGCCGCCTGGCGACGCCGAGGCTGGCAGAGGCCGCGATCCCGCGACGGTCGCCGACGTAGCGCGCGACCTGTCGCCGGCCAGCGCCCCGCTGGACACGGCGCGCCTCCAGGATCGCGACGACGACGAGTTCAAAGCGCAGGCGCTCGCGCTGGCGCGCAGCTTCTGGCCCGGATCGGAGCCGCCGGGCGGCAGCGAGGGCGCCGCCGAGCAGGCCAGGGCAGGAGCGGACGCGGCCGGCGACGATGCGTTCCTGACCCTACGCGCCGCGACGCCCGACGCGACGCCTGCGCCTGCGCCTGCCGTTATCGCCGCGGCGACCGCGCCGCAAATTCGCCACGGGCGGTCTCGCCGCGCGCTGGGCGTCGCTGCCGGCGTCGTCCTGGCGGTCTGCCTGGGTGTCGCGATTCCCTTCCTGACGGACCTCGCCAAGCAGGGTGAGGCACCGGCGAAAGCCGCTGGAGAAACCGCGACGCGGCTCTCCCCGCCGCCATCCGCTCCACCGCCCACCGAGACGGCGGCGGTCGCCGCGCCAGCCGCGCCTCCGCTGGCCGAGATGCCCGCTGCGGCGCCCGCCGATCCTCCGCGATCGCCGCCAGCGGCTTCCGGCAGTGCCGAGACGGCGGAGCGCGCGATCGACGTCGTCGCTCCGCCCAGCCAGCCTGCGCCGCCGCCGCCGCTGATCCTGGCCGACGTCCCGCCGCCGGAAGACGCCTTGCCCGTGATCCTGCGCCCGGCCGGCCCAAGTCCGGCGAGCACAGTTCCCGTCGCGCAAATTCCGGTCCCGCCGGCGCCGGTGAACGACCCGGTCACGGTCCTGCGCGCGGCGAACCCATCGCCACCGGTCGCGCCGACCCAGTCGATCCCGACGGTCGCGTCGATCAGGGCGCTGCCGCCGATCCTGCTGACGTCGCCGCCCGACGACGATCGCGGCGCTGCTGCGGTGATCGTGCATCCCTTGCCGCCGGCGGCAGAGAGCGCGCCGCCCGTCGCGCGCACGCCGCCGGCAGAGAATACGCCACCGAAAGCCAGCACATCGGCGCTTGCGCAGGATTCGCGGCCCGATGGCGCGGCGTCTTCCCTCGCCAAGGTCGAGCCTGCCGCGCGCCCGGCCGCAACCGCGGTTGCCGATCCTGCTCCCACGCCTGCTCCTGCTGCAAGCCCCGCTCCGGGCCCCGCGCCGGCGGAGCAGCGGCCGGCGATCGACCCGGTGCAGGCCGCCGCGATGATGCGGCGCGCCGACGCCCTGGCGGCGACCGGCGATCTTTCCGGCGCGCGGCTGTTCTACGAGCGCCTGGCGCTCGTGGGCGACCGCCAGGCGGCGCTGGCCCTGGCGCGGAGCTACGATCCGGCCTGGCTGCGCCAGCAGGGGGTGGTCGGCGTTCCACCCGATGCGACGCGCGCCGCCTTCTGGTACGCGCGCGCCGCGGCAGGCGCCGCCGCCGCCGACCAGTCGCCGCAAGCCAAGCCTTGAGCCGAAGAGGGACACGAGTCGCCACATGCCCCACATCGTTCGCCTGCTGATGCTCGCTTGTCTTGCCTTCGGTCCCACCGGCGCGTTCGGACAGACGCCCGCGCCCACGCCGGGATCGCCTTCCGCCAATGTCGCCCAGGCGATCGAGGCGGCGAAGGAACGGGCCAATCGCGGCGTCGTCGGCATCGTGTCGGGCGGGGTCGATGGCACCTATGTCCGCATCGCCGCCGACCTCGCTTCCGTGCTTGACGGCCCCGATCTGCGCGTGCTGCCGACCCTTGGCAAGGGCTCGCTGCAGAACCTCACCGACCTGGTCTATCTGCGCGGCGTCGACATCGCCATCGTGCAGTCCGACGCGCTCGCCTATGCGCGGCGCGAGCGCCTGCTGCCGTCGGACCGCTCGATCGCCTATGTCGCGAAGCTCTACAACGAGGAATTCCACCTGCTGGCGTCGAGCGCGATCAAGAACGTCGCCGACCTGGCCGGCAAGCAGGTGAACTTCGACTCGCGCGGCAGCGGCACGTCGCTCACCGCCTCGCTGGTGTTCAGCCTGCTGAAGATCCCGGTCCAGCCGGTGCATTTCGATCAGCAGCTGGCGCTGGAGAAGCTGCGCAAGGGCGAGATCGCCGCGCTGGTCTACGTCGCCGGCAAGCCCACGCGCCTGTTCCGCGAGGTCAAGGCGGAGGACGGCGTGCATTTCCTGCCGGTGCCGCTGGCGGCCGAGCTGATCGAGACCTACCTGCCGTCGCGCCTGTCGCGCGAGGACTATCCGGGGCTCGTCGCCGAGGGGCCGGGCGTGGACACGGTCGCCGTGGGAGCGGTGATGGCGGTCTATAACTGGCCGACGGAATCGGAGCGCTATCGCCGGGTCAAGCGCTTCGTCGATGCCTTCTTCTCCGACTTCAACAAGTTTCTCGACGCGCCGCGCCATCCGAAATGGAAAGAAGTGAACCTCGCCGCGCAGGTCCCGGGCTGGCAGCGCTTTGTCGCCGCGGACCAATGGCTCAAGGCCGCCGCCGGGCGCGAAACCGCCGCGGTGCCCGAAGAGCAGCTGCGCCAGACCTTCCGCGCCTTCGTCGACCAGCAGGCCCGGGCCGGCGGCGGCCAGCCGCTCTCGCGCCAGAAGCAGGACGAGCTGTTCGAGCAGTTCATGCGCTGGCAGACGCAGCGGCCGCGGCCGTAGCACCGCCGGCGGATTCTTTTTCTAGATATCCAGGTCGCGCGCGAACCTGGCGTTCTTCTGGATGTATTCCAGGCGCAGCTCGGGCTTGCGGCCCATCAGGCTCTCGACCAGCGAGGCGGTCTCGCGCGCCTCGGCGCGGGTTTCCTCGTCGTTGCGGTTGGGGATCTTGACCCGGAGCAGGTTGCGCTTCTGCGGGTTCATCGTGGTTTCCTTGAGCTGGGCCGCCGGCATCTCGCCCAGGCCCTTGAAGCGGCTGATCTCCACCTTGCCGCGGCCGGAGAACTCGGCCTTCATCAACTCGTCCTTGTGGGCGTCGTCGCGCGCATAGGCGACCTTGCCGCCCTGGCTCAGGCGGTAGAGCGGGGGCTGGGCCAGGTAGAGATGGCCGTTCTCGATCAACCCGGTCATCTCGCGGTAGAAGAACGTCATCAGCAGCGACGCGATATGGGCGCCGTCGACGTCGGCGTCGGTCATGATGATGACCTTCTCGTAGCGCAGCTTGCCGTCGTCGTAGTCGCCGCCGAGGCCACAGCCGAGCGCCAGGATCAGGTCGGCGAGCTCCTGGTTGCCGCGCATCTTGTCGACCGTCGCCGAGGCGACGTTGAGGATTTTTCCCCGCAGCGGCAGCACCGCCTGGGTGTTGCGCTCGCGCGCCTGCTTTGCCGAGCCGCCGGCCGAGTCGCCCTCCACCAGGAACAGCTCGGTGCCCTCGGCCGAATTGGCGCTGCAGTCGGCGAGCTTGCCGGGCAGGCGCAGCTTGCGCGTCGCCGTCTTGCGCGCGAAGTCACGGTCCTGGCGCCGGCGCAGCCGGTCCTCGGCGCGCTGGATCGCGCGCTCGAGCAGGTCGGCCGAGGCCTCCTTGTCTTCGCTGAGCCAGTGGTCGAAATGGTCCTTCAGCACCGCGTCGACCAGGCGCGCGGCCTCGGGGCTCGCCAGCTTCTCCTTGGTCTGGCCCTGGAACTGCGGCTCGCGGATGAACAGCGACAGCATGATCGCCGCCCCGCCGATCACGTCGTCGGTGGTGATCTGCGCCGCGCGGCGGTTGCCGATTAGGTCGCCATAGCCGCGCATCGAGCGCGCCAGCGCCGAGCGCAGGCCCTGCTCATGCGTGCCGCCCTCGGGCGTCGGCACCGTGTTGCAGTACGTGTTCTCGAACCCGTCCTCGTCGACCGGCCAGGCGATGGCCCATTCGACCTTGCCGACGCCGTCGGAGAGCGGCGCCGCGCCGGCGAAGGGGCGGGGGGTGAGCGTCTTGCGGTCGCCGAGCGTCGCGGTGATGTAGTCGACCAGCCCGCCGGGGAAGTGCAGCGTCGCCTGTGCGGGCGTGTCGCTGTCCTTCTCGATCAAGGACGGATCGCAGGACCAGCGGATCTCGACGCCGCGGAAGAGATACGCCTTCGAGCGCGCCATGCGGTACAGGCGCTCGGGCTTGAACTGCATGTTCTTGCCGAAGATCTCCGGATCGGCGTGGAACGACACGGTGGTGCCGCGCCGGTTCTGGACCGGGCCCAGGTCCTTCAGCTTCGAGGTCGGCTTGCCGCGCGAGAAGGTCTGGCGATAGAGCTTCTTGTCGCGCGCGACCTCGACCGTGAGCTGGTCGGAGAGCGCATTGACCACCGATACGCCGACGCCGTGCAACCCGCCCGAGGTCTCGTAGACCTTGCCGGAGAACTTGCCGCCCGAGTGCAGCATGGTGAGGATGACCTCGAGCGCCGACAGGTTCTTGAACTTGGGGTGCGGGTCGACCGGGATGCCGCGGCCGTTGTCGCGCACTGTCACCACGCCGTCCTTCGACAGCTCCAGCTCGATCCAGGTCGCGTGGCCGGCGACGGCCTCGTCCATCGAGTTGTCGAGCACCTCGGCGACCAGGTGGTGCATCGCCCGGTCGTCGGTGCCGCCGATATACATGCCCGGGCGGCGCCGGACCGGCTCCAGCCCTTCCAGGACCTCGATGTCCTTGGCGGAATACTCGGCGTCTTGGGCGGCGCCGCGCTTGCGCGCCGGGCTGCCGAACAGGTCTTTGTCCTTGGGGTCCTTCATGGCGGCGGATTATAGGAACGGCCCCCAGCCTGACAAGACCTATGCGCCGGCCTCGCCTTTACCACGAAATATGGTAGAAAGTTGTTGTGCATCTGCGAGATAGGGGACGTTCTTCATGACCGGCACGGCCTCCACGACCACCCAGCCTGCGCCCAAGGGCGAACTGATGATCCGCACCCTGGCCATGCCGGCCGACACCAACCAGAACGGCGACATCTTCGGCGGCTGGGTGCTGGGCCAGATGGACATCGCCGGCGGCGTCGCCTGCTTCCAGCGCGCCAAGGGCAGGGTCGCCACCGTCGCCGTGCAGTCCATGGTCTTCCACCGCCCTGTACGGGTCGGCGACGTCTTGTGCTGCTATGTCGAGATCACCAAGGTCGGCCGCACCTCGATGACCACGAACGTCGAGGCCTGGATCCTGCGCCGCGGCGAGGGCACGCGCGAGCAGGTGACCGAAGGCGTGTTCACCTACGTCGCGATCGACGAAAAGGGCAAGCCGCGCCCGGTGCCGGCCGAGGGCGCGCCGCTGGCGTGAAACCACCTCGCTTCTTATCGTCATGCCCGTGCTTGTCGCGGGCATCCATTGCAACAGGGGCAGCCGACGATGGAACCTGGCTGAAACGCGCTGCAGTTCGCCGCATCTTGATCGCCACTGCGTCTGGAAATGGATCGCCGGAACCAGTCCGCCGGTGACGATTGGGGAGGCGCGGGTTCAACCGGACTGCCGTGCGAAAGGCGCGGGCATGGCGGGGGAGGGGGAGGTGTACGGCGCAGAAACCCCGCCGGCGCGGTGACCCGTGGGCGGGGTTTCTATGGATGGCCTTTGAGGCCGATCGCCCGGCCACGAGGTCGGGCTGTCTTCCAGGTGCTGGTTACCACTGAGTCGGTGGAGTCGTGCTTTGGATCACACCCTCCGGACTTGGTTGCACCATTGAAAATACTACACGCGTTGGCTGTGGAAAACAAGGGCGAAGTGTCGTTCACGCCCGCGCGCGCCCGCGCGCCGCTCGCTTGCAAAGGTGGGCGCTACGCCTTATGTCGGGGGCTTCAAGGGACAGCGTTGACCAAGCGGAGAAGTGCTCGATGACGAGGCGCATTGCGGCGGCATTCCTGGCGGCGGTTCTGGCCTTCGGGCTCGGGCTCTCGGAGGCCCGGGCGGGCTTCAAGGAAGGCCGCGAGGCCTATGACAAGAAGGACTTTCCGACCGCGTGGAAGGAACTCGAGCCGCTGGCCAAGCAGGGCAATCCCGACGCCATGTACCTGGTCGGCTCGATGCACCACATGGGCATGGGCACCTCGCCCAGCTACAAGGACGCGGCCGAGTGGTACCGCAAGGCAGCCGACGCCGGGAAGATCGACGCGATCTTCACCATGGGCGTGGTCTACGAGGGGGGCATCGGCGTGCCGCGCAACCGCAACGAGGCCTTCGCCTGGTACAAGAAGGCGGCCGACCGCGGCTTCTATGCCGGCCAGCTCAAGATCGCGAACATGTATGCCAAGGGGCAGGGCGCGAAGAAGGACGTGGCGCAATCCTACCTTTGGTACGCGATCGCCGAGCGCTTCGCCCCGCGCACCGGCAATGACCGCTACGAGCTGCCGATCATCAAGGACAAGCTGTCGGCGATGATGACCAAGGAGCAGGTCGCCGACATGGACCGCCGGGCCAAGGCGTGGAAGGCGGTTGCCGGCAAGTAGGGCCGGGGCAAACAACGCCGGCAAGTAGCCGGAATCCCGCGTGGTTTTCCCTATCCGAAAGGTGATGGCGGATTCCGCGAGCGGGATTGATTGGTACCCAAACGAACTTTCCAACCCGCGCAAAATCTGGTACAAAGATTAAAATTCGCGTCCAGGGGTTGTGAGTAAGTTTGTGGAAAATCGCGGAAAGCTGATTCCGCTGGCAGACCAGCTTTACGTCAGCCCGTACCTCCTGCGTCCGCTCCGGCGGCTCGAGGAGGTCGAGGGCGAGGCGAAGCGTCGCACGTCGGGGCCGGGCCGCCAGGGCAAGCCGGCCAACGACACGCGCGGGTCGAAGCCGGACAACCGCCCGGGCGCCGAGAAGTAGCGTCCCGCCGCCGTCCGGCGTCGCCCTGGGGCGCTCTTTTTCCCGCTACAGCGTCTTTCGAAAGAACACCCGGTCGTAGCCCGCCTGCTGGGCGCGGTGCGTCTCCGCGTAGCCGAGGCGCGGGTACATCGCGACGTTCTCGGTCATCTTCTCGTGGGTGTAGAGCCGGATCTCGGCATGGCCGCGCCGCCGCGCCTCGTCCTCGGCGAAGGCGACCAGCGCGCGGCCGATGCCCTTGCCGTGCGCCTCGGGCGCGACCGCGACATTGTCGAGCAGCACGTGGTCGGGCTCGGGCAGCAGCACCAGGATCCCCACGACGCGGCCGTCCAGCTCGGCGACCCACACCACGTCCTCGGCGACGCGCGCGGCATAGTCGTCGAGCATCGGGCCCGGCTTCTTGCCGATGCGCGGGATGTAGATTTCGTAGGCCTGGTCGACGATCGCGGCGATCCGCGCGACATCGGCGGGGCGGGCCGGGCGGATCGCGATCGCCATTGCTTCACCGTCCTCTACTTGGGGAGGGACTTGAGGTAGGCGACGATGTCCTCGCGGTCCGCGGCCTGCGGCACGCCGACGGGCATGGTCGTGCCGGGCACCAGCTTGGCCGGGCCGGCGAGGTAGTCGGTCACCGACTTCTCGTCCCACACGATGTTCGATGCCTTCATGCCGGCAGAGTAGTTGAAGTCCTCGACCGCGGCGGCCTTGCGGCCGAACAGCTTTTCCAAATGCGGGCCGGTCGGCTTCTTCTGCGCGGCGCTCAGGGAGTGGCAGATGGTGCAGCGCTGCTGGAATAGCTTCTGCCCCTGGGCGGCATCGGCCTGCGCCAGCGCCGGCGCGGCGTGGAGCGCAAGGCCGGCGAGCGCGGCAAGCCCGAGCATCGGAAACAGAAATCGCATGCGGTTGTCTCTCACCCTTGTTTGTCCCGGCGCCAGCTTAGCCCCGGGGGTGGCCGGTTCAATACACGGCCGCGCTATCGCCGCGTGGGCTTGTCGATGGGCGTATCGCTAGGCAAGGCGCCGCCAGCGCACATAGGCCGTGTCGATCGCGCCCGAGGCGGTGGGCGAGGCGCCGCTGAGCTCGAGGTCGTCGCCGTCCATCCTGATGCTTCGCACCTGGTCGCGCCCGGCCCAATAGGGGTTCAGCGCCATCTCGACATGGTGCGTCACGCTGGGCGCCGCCTCGTCGACGCTGAAGGTGCCGGCATAGGCGAAGAAGCTGCGCGCGGCTGCGGCCCATTGCTCGGTGGTGCCGGCGCCATAGGCGGGCGAGTCGAGCCTGGGCCGGTCGGGGCCCATGAGCTGCACCGACATGCGCCCGTCGGGCGTGTACATGATGACGCCGACGAGGCCCTGGCCCATCGGGTAGTAGACCTTGCCGTCGGCGCCGACGGCGCTGAAGGACACCAGGCGCCAATTGCCCAGCAGGCGCTCGCGATACGTCACGGGAGTTCTCCGAAGGAAAAGGAGCGGCTACAGCGAGCCTAGCGCCTGGTCGATCATCCTGGCCACATGCGGGCGATCCTTGGTGGCGCGCGCCTCCATCGCCACGGCCCGGATGGTGAAGATCAGGTACTGCGTCAGCGCCTCGGGATCCTTGTCCGGCGCGATCTCGCCCAGGCGCTGCGCGGCGTCCACGGCCTGGCGCAGGCCGGCGATGAACTCGTTGCGGAAGGACTGGAGGAGGTCGAGCACCGGGCCTTCCTTGGACCACTCCATCGTGGCGCACATCATCATGCAGCCGGGCGGCAAGCCGGGCTCGGTGTAGGCGTCGCGCACCGCCTCGAACAGCGCGACCAGCTGGGCGCGGCCGGGCCTGGCTGTCCTGAGCGCGTCCAGCGCGCGGCCGGGATAGCGCGCGCGGTAGGCCAGGAGCGCCTTCAGGAACAGCGCTTCCTTGTCGCCGAACGTGGCGTAGAGGCTGGGCCGGTTGATCCCCAGGGCGTCGGTGATGGCCTGGATCGAGACTTGCGCGAATCCGTCGCGCCAGAACAGCAGGATCGCCCTGTCCAGGGCCTGCTCGGGATCGAAGGACAGGGGCCTCGCCATTCGCGTCGCGCTTCCGATTGATCACCAATTCGTGAACATCGAGGATTGCGCCCGCTGCGTCAACGAAAAATCTCAATCAGTCGAGGCACTTATCATGACTAGTTCGTTAACGGGTCCGTGATCGCCCGCGCCGGCCCCGGTGCGGCGCCTCAGTTAAAAGGGCGCGGCGCCTCGCGCTGCTCGCCGGGGCCCTGGTCGGCGACGCCGCGGCTGTCGACCACGGCGATCTGCTGGCCGCCGGTCCAGTCGACCAGCCCGACCAGGAACAGGGCGACAAACATCATCGCGGCGCCTGCCGCCATGGCCGCCGTCGCGACCATCAGCATGGACAGCGTGGCGCCGACCACCTTGCGCAGTGTCTCCATCGGATCCTCCCCGAAACGCTCGGGCGGCCACCGGGCCGCGTTCGGGAGGGACGCTAGGCGAAGGCGCGGGCCGGCGCGGTGAACTGGTTCACTGAAGGGTTGGGGCGGGGCTGGGCCGCCTTAAGGGCGCGGTGCGGAACGCGTCGGGTTGATCAGGTCGACGCCGGCGAAATCGCGCTCGTTGTCGGTGACGACGCAGCAGCCATTGGCCACGCCGATGGCGGCGATGATGGTGTCGAGGGCGCTGCGCGGCCGGCCCTTCGCCGTGCCCTCGGCCATGAGCCGGCCCCAGATCAGGCCGGCGCGATCGTCGAAGGGAAGGATGCGCCCGGCGAATTGCGCCTGCGGGCCGTCGGGACCGGCGAACCACGCTTCGAGCTCATTGCGCTTGCGTCCCGCCGGCTTCTCCAGCACGCCGCGCCAAATCTCGGCGACGGTCAGCGAGGAAATGTACAGGTCATTGTCCGCCTGGTCCGCCATCCAGGCCAGCAATGCCGGCGGGGGATCGGGCTTGACGACAGCGCTGATGATGTTCGTGTCGAGCAGGTAGCGGGTCACAGGTCAACCTTCCGTCCGGCCTCGCGCGCGCGCGTCAGGTCGAGGTCGGCGCCCACGAGGGGCGAGCGGCGCAACGCCGCCAGAATGCCGCCCTTGCGCGGCGAGGGGCCTGCCAAGGTGCGGTTTACGTCGGCGCGCAGGCGGTCGGCTTCGGGCCCGGCTTCGGCAAGTCGCCTCGCGACCGTGCGAACGAGCTCGCGATCATCCTCCAAGCCTACGACTTCGAACCGCGCCATGCCGCGCTGCCGCATCCTGTCGCGGTAGCGTTCGATGGCACGGCGCTGCGGGGACTTGGGCATCGCGTCCTCTCAAAGTATAACTGGTAATATACCCGGGCATGGTGGCGGACGCAACCTGGCCAAAGAAAAACCCCGCCGGCACGAAGCGCGGCGGGGTTTCCAAGTCCAGGGAGAAAACCAAACGAAGAAGCAGGGCCGGGACCAGGCGGGAGGCCGGTCGAGACGCGAACCTGCCGTCCACCGGGGCACCCTTGCAAGGCGCGTGCTACGGGACTTCGCGGGACTTTGCGGCCCCGGCGGCTGGACGACGCGCGTCGCCGCTGGCGCTACCCTGGGCAGGTGCTGCAAGCGTGGGCATCGACGCCGCGCCGCCGACCAAGGCGCGACGAAAAAGCCCCGCCGATCGCTCGGCGGGGCCTTTCGTCTCTCACTCGCTCGCGTCGGCCGCCTGAAGCGGCCGGGCGCGCTTACGAGCTGTAGTACATCTGGAACTCGATCGGGTGCGGGGTGTGCTCGTAGGCGTAGACCTCTTCCCACTTCAGTTCCATGTAGGCGTTGATCTGGTCGTCGGTGAACACGTCGCCCTTCTTGAGGAACGCGTTGTCCGCGGCCAGGGCGCCCAAGGCCTCGCGGAGCGAGCCGCAGACCGTCGGCACTTCGGCCAGCTCTTCCGGCGGCAGGTCGTAGAGGTTCTTGTCCATCGGGTCGCCGGGATGGATCTTGTTCTGGATGCCGTCGATGCCGGCCATCAGCATCGCCGCGTAGGCCAGGTACGGGTTCGCCGTCGGGTCGGGGAACCGCACCTCGACGCGCTTGCCCTTCGGGCTCGACACGTAGGGGATGCGGCACGACGCCGAGCGGTTGCGCGACGAGTAGGCCAAGAGCACCGGCGCCTCGAAGCCCGGGATCAGGCGCTTGTAGCTGTTGGTGCCCGGGTTGGTGAAGGCGTTGAGCGCCTTGGCGTGCTTGATGATGCCGCCGATGTAGTAGAGCGCGGTGTCCGACAGGTCGGCATAGCCCGAGCCGGCGAAGAGCGGCTTGTTCTTCTTCCAGATCGACTGGTGGACATGCATGCCCGAGCCGTTGTCGCCCTTGATCGGCTTCGGCATGAACGTGGCCGTCTTGCCGTAGTTATGGGCGACCATCTGCACGACGTACTTGTAGATCTGCATGTTGTCGGCGGTGGTCACCAGCTCGTCGTAGACGAAGCCGAGCTCGTGCTGCGAGGGCGCCACCTCGTGGTGGTGCTTCTCGACCTTGAGGCCCATGGCGGCCATGGTCGTCAGCATCTCGCCGCGCAGGTCCTGGTAGCCGTCGACCGGCGGCACCGGGAAGTAGCCGCCCTTGATCGGCGGGCGGTGGCCGGTGTTGCCGTCCGGGAACTTCTTGTCGGAGACGTAGGGGCCCTCGTCCGAGTCGATCTCGTGCGAGACCTTGTTCATGCCGACGGCGAAGCGCACGTCGTCGAACACGAAGAACTCGGCCTCGGGGCCGAAATAGGCGGTGTCGCCGACGCCGGCCGACTTCAGGTACGCCTCGGCCTTCTTCGAGATCGAGCGCGGGCAGCGCGAATAGGCCTGGCCGGTGCCGGGCTCGTAGACGTCGCAGACCAGGATCATCGTCGGCTGGGCCGTGAACGGGTCCATGACCGCGGTCTTCAGGTCGGGCATCAGCACCATGTCGGACTCGTTGATCGCCTTCCAGCCGGCGATCGAGGAGCCGTCGAACATGATCCCGTCGGTGAGGAAGTCCTCGGTGATCGTGCTGATGTGCTGCGACAGGTGCTGCCACTTGCCGCGCGGGTCGGTGAAGCGGACGTCGACGTACTTCACGTCGTTGTCCTTCAGCATCTTCATCACCTTGTTCATATCAGCGCTGCTCATCGTTCCTCGGTCCTTTCTCGTTTGCGACGATCGTTCATGGGTTCGATCGCATGGGGAATGTCGTTGTCGGTCCGCCCGGGGAGGGCGGGATCAGACGGCGTCGGGGCCGCGCTCGCCGGTGCGGATGCGGATGACCTCGTCGACGGACGAGACGAAGATCTTGCCGTCGCCGATGCGGCCGGTCTTGGCCGCCTGCATGATCGCCTCGACCACGCGCTCGACCTGGCCGTCGTCGATGATGATCTCGAGCTTCACCTTGGGCAGAAAGTCGACCACGTACTCGGCGCCGCGGTAGAGCTCGGTATGGCCCTTCTGCCGCCCGAAGCCCTTGGCCTCGGTGACGGTGATGCCCTTCACGCCGACTTCGTGCAGCGCTTCCTTCACTTCATCCAGCTTGAACGGCTTGATGACCGCTTCGATCTTCTTCATCGCTTCGCCCGTTTCCGAAATTCCCAAGACGACGTTTCAAACCCGACAGGCGCGGGCCGGGCGTTAAGATTTGCCCGTCCGCGCTCGCCCATCGGTACGCACGGCCCATGCCAAGCCAGCCTAGCGTAAACCCTCCGGCTCGGGCAGGTTTTGTCCATTTTTTATGCAGAAATACGCCTACCGGGCGCGCAAATGCATAAATCCTCGCCTCAAAGCCGCCAGCCGTCCGCCTCCCTGCCTGCGTGCTAGCCGCGCAGGCAGTCGCCGATCCGGCGGATCGCCTCCTTAATATTGTCCAGGCTGTTGGCGTAGGAAAACCGGATGTACCCCTCGCCATGCGCGCCGAAGCTGGTGCCGGCGACGGTGGCCACCCCGGCCTCCTCCAGCAGCTTGGTCTGGGCCTGCTTGGCGGTCATGCCGGTGCCCTCGATGTTGGGGAAGGCGTAGAACGCGCCGCCCGGCTCGACGCAGCGGAAGCCCGGCGTCTGGTTGAGCGCGCCGACGATGTAGCGCCGGCGCTCGTCGAACGCCTTGCACATGGCGTCGACCGCGTCCTGGGGCCCCTGCAGCGCGGCGATGCCGGCCCACTGCGAGGCGGCGTTGACGCAGGAGTGGCAGTTGACCGCCAGGCGCGTGGCGCCCTCGATCATCTCCTTGGGCCACAGCGCGTAGCCGACGCGCCAGCCGGTCATGGCGTAGGTCTTGGAGAAGCCGTCGAGCAGGATCAGCCGGTCCTTCATCGACGGGAACTCGAGCAGCGAGACATGCTCGTTGCCGTCATAGACGATGCGGCCATAGATCTCGTCGCTCATGACGACGATGTCGGGAAACTTCTCCAGCCCCTGCACCAGCTTCTCGATCTCCTTGCGCGGCGTCACGCCGCCGGTCGGGTTGGCCGGGCTGTTGATGATGATGAGGCGCGTGCGCGGCGTGATCCGCTGGAGCACGTCCTCGGCCTTGAAGGCGAAGCCGTTCTTTTCCAGCAGCGGCAGGGGGACGGGCGTGGCGCCGGTCCACTTGATCACCGACTCGTAGATCGGGAAGCCGGGGTTCGGGTAGATGATCTCCGCGCCCTTCTCGCCGAGCATCGAGATGGCGAAGAACATCGTCACCTTGCCGCCCGGCACGACCAGGATGCGGCCGGGATCGACCTTGGCCTTGTAGCGCGTCGCCCACTCGCCGGCGATCGCCTCACGCAGGGGCAGGATGCCGTTGGCGGGCGTGTAGCCGTGGGCGCCGTCGCGCAGCGCCTTGGCGGCGGCCTCGACGATGTGGTCTGGCGTGCGGAAGTCGGGCTGGCCGATGCCCAGGTTGATGATGTCCTTGCCCTGCTGCTTCAGCGCCTCGGCGCGCGCCAGAACCTCGAACGCCGTCTCCGTGCCCAGACGGCCCATGCCCTCGGCCAACGTGATCATTTCCCGCCAAACTCCCTGGTGAACCTCGCCGGCGCCGATCGGCCCGGACGGGGAGTTCTAGCCCGCCCCGCCGCCCGGGTCACGTCCGCGCATTCTCGACCGTACCGGTCCCCGATGCGCCCAGGCCCTGCGTGTCCGCGACCCGCGCCATGGCGGCGTCCTCGGGCAGGGCGTAGAGCCGGTCGATCGACCGGTCGAGCAGGTCGAGTTCCAGCCGCAGGGCCTCGTGCCGGCGCTCCGGCAGGGTCTGGATCAGGTTCTCGATCATTGCGCGCAGGCGCCGCGCGATCTGCGGGTTGCCGGCGCCGCAGAGCCGGATCTCGGCAATGGCCAGGCGGACGAAGTCTTCCCAGTTCGGCGTGCGCCAGACCACGCGCACGACGCCGGACGCGTCCTTGATGTGCTCGTCCTGGGTATGGCGCCGGCCGACCTTGCGCAGCAGCCGGTGGAGCTGGTCGATGCCCAGGACCGCGGTGGTCGGATCGTTGATTGCCGGCGACAGCGCGCGGATGGCGATGTCGACGAGGATCCGGAATGCGAACATCGGATCCTGCTCCATCGTCCGCTCGGACCCAAGCGCGATCGTGGCGCGCAGGTCGTCCTCGTCGGCAATCTCGCCGCCATAGACCTGGAACAGGGGCTCGTCGACGGCGATGAAATCGCCGACATGCGGGACGAGTTCGATGATGCAGTCTGCGCGCTGCGCCGCTGCCACGAGTTGGTCGAAGTTGACGGCAAGGACGATGCCCGAACTACCGCGGTGATAGACCAGCTGGTGAGGACGGTCGGGCAATTGCAGCCGATTCTCCGGCGGGAGCGACTTGGCCCGCTTGCGCGTGTAGACCGACTCGATCACCTTGAGCCCGGACTCGCCGACATGCGTCATGATGCTGACCGGGCGCAGCAGGCGCGCGGCGTAGTCGATCAGGTAGAGGAAGCTGACGATGCAGAGCAGCCCGAGGACGACCGTCACCGCCATGGCGAGATGGTTCAGCCCTTGGCCAATCCGTCCGATCGTGCCGATCCCGTAGACCATCGTGAAGGTGAACAGGCCGACCGAGAACCGCACCACGTTGTTCGGCAGCAGCGTGGTGGCGATGATCCGCGGGGTGAGCTGGCCGCCCGCGACCTGGATCGCGACCAGCATGGAACCGAAGGTGAAGACGATCAGGGAAAGAGTCAGCGTGACGATGGCATTCAGGACCGCCATGGCGCTGTTGACGTCCATGTCGTAGAAGCGCCAGGTAATCATCGGGTTGAGCCGGTCGGTAATGCGGATGAGCACCTGCTCGCAAAGGATCGCGAAGAAGGGCACGATCCACAGCGACGACCGGCAGTAGCTGACCAGCCGGTACCAATTGCTCCAGTTGGCGCGCATGGCTTCCCGTCACCCCTTCGTTGCTGTCGGCGTCTTCGGTTCCTGCGCCGGCCGCTTCTGCCACGGCCAGCGGCCCTCGATCTCCAGCACCAGGGTCCAGCTGAGGAAGGTCCGGATCACGACCAGCCCGGCCAGTTGTCCCAAGCCGGTGAACGTCAGTTCGTGGGCGACGGTCTTTACGACGTCGCCGGCCACCAGCACCTCGAGGCCCAGGAGCAGGGACCGCCCGATGCGGATCTTGTAGGCTTCGAGCGTGTGCTCGCCGAAGCCCTCGCGAAGATAGAGCCAGGTCGAGACGGCGATGCCGACCACGAAGACCAGCACGCCGAACACCTCCAGCCCGGTGCCGACCAGGCGCACGCCTTCGTCGACGAGCGACGGGATGCCCGTTGCCTGACCCGGGTCGCTCATCGGTCGTCTCCTTCCGGCGGCGCGGCGTCCGGGCCCTGCGTCCGCATGTTGTCGACCAGGATGTAGGCGCTCATCAGCAGCACCCAGCCCGGGAACACGAAGAATCCCCAGTCGATCAGGCGGCTGCCGAAGAGGAGCGGCAGCGACAGGGCGTAGCCGACGAAGGCGATCCAGCGCGCCGCGAAACCGGTGCGCAGGACGAGGGTCGAGGTCACGATCATGAACACCGACGCCATCTTGATGGCATAGATGTTGACGATGTTCGAGGTCAGCGCGCGGGCGATGGTGAAGGCGGGCGAGTCCGTGAGCTTCGCCGGATCGGCGGCGTGGGCGATCATCATCGACCCCATGACGGCCGCGCCGGCGAACAGCATGGCCAGGAACAGCATGCCGCTGCCGAGGAACACGGTGGCGAAGAACCGGTCCTCGCGCGCCCCCAGCCGGTCGCGCAGCACGCCCACGAACCACAGGAAGGCGATGCCGGCGAAGGGGATCATGTTCAGCGCCAGGAACACGCGGCGGGGGTCAACCGCCAGCCAGGCTTCCGGCCGCTCGGGATTGTCGGGCATGGCGAAGCGCAGCATCACGATGGCCGTGATCAGCAGCAGCGAGAACACGATTCCGGCGAGCGCGGCTGCGCGCGGCGTGCGGAAGTGCTCGCCGCTCAGCGGCCGGGGGCTGGCGGGCCGGTCCGTCATGGCGTCACCGGACACCGAGGGAGCCGCGGACGCGCGGCGAATGCACCAGCCGGTCGGCCAGGCGCGCGAAGGACGCCTGATCGCCCGGCGCCGGCGACAGCCCCGCCCGGTCGGTTTCGCGAGCGTCGTCCTGGTCGCCTGGCGACCAGACCTGCCGCGTCTCGACTTCGTACACGCCATAGGCGGTCCGAAGGGGCGCTCCGCGCTGGCGATCGATCTCCTCGGCGACCATGCTGGCGACGAGGGCGGCGTGAGTGGCGGTCGATGCGACGATCAGCGCCCGGCGATAACCTGGATGCCGGACGATGTCGCCGCCGAACGCCTCCAGAAGCCGCCGCTGCGCCGCCTGGATCACGATCGTCAGGCGGTCCAGCACGCCGCGCAGCGCCAGGTTCCCCGACAGGGGCAGGTAGTTCGCCGGCGCGAGGAACAGGTCCACGGCGCTGGCCACGGCGCCACAATTGCTGTGGCCCAGGACCACGATAAGCTTGAGATGGTCGCGGAAATGGCTGGCGGCGTAGGAGATGCTGCCCAGCACGTCGCTGCCCAGCCCGTTGCCGGCAATGCGGACGACGAAGAGCTCGTTGGGACCCTCGTTGAAGATCAGCTCGATCGGAACGCGGGCATCGGCGCAGCCGAGGATGGCGGCGTAGGGCTGCTGCGCCACCACGCCCTTGCTCCCCAGCCGCAAATTGACATCGACCGGATCGACGTCGATCACGTGGCGTGCGGCGGCGTTGGCCGGATCGAACGCCAGGGCGAACTGGCGGTTGCCTTCCTCCAGCCGCGCCTGGGCCGCGGCGGCATCGCCCGGGTGCGGCCGGCGGTCCGTGCTCGCTGCGCTGTAGCGGTAGGTGAACTCGACCGCG
>JAEULC010000475.1 GCA_016792605.1 Rhodospirillales bacterium | reverse complement strand
ATCGGCGGCTGGGACACGCACGCGAACCAGGGCGCTGTGCGCGGCCGCCTGGCGCAGGTGCTGCAGACCCTGGCCGAGGGAATGAAGACGCTGGCCGACGGACTCGGCCCCGCCTGGGCCAAGACCGTCGTGCTGGTCGCGACCGAGTTCGGCCGCACCGTGCAGGTCAACGGCACGGGCGGCACCGACCACGGCACCGGCGGCGTCGCGTTCCTCTTGGGCGGCGCGGTCAACGGCGGCCGCGTGATCGCCGACTGGCCCGGCCTGTCGCCGGCCAGACTGTTCGAGGGCCGCGACCTGGCGCCGACGACCGACCTGCGCGCCGTCGCCAAGGCGGTGCTGGTCGACCACCTGCGCCTGCCCGCTGCCGCCGTCGACGCCCAGGTCTTCCCGTCGAGCGCTGGTGTGAAGCCGATGGCAAAGTTGATCCGCGCCTAGCCCGCGCGCTACCCTGTCGCCTTCAGATCGAAGGCGGTATCTCATGCAAGCGGACTTTCTCATCATCGGCGCCGGCATTGCCGGGGCCTCGGCCGGATATTCCTTGTCGCCAAAGGGCAAGGTGGTGGTGCTGGAGCGCGAACAGCGCCCGGGCTACCACACGACCGGGCGCTCGGCCGCGACCTTCATCGAGACCTATGGCAACCGGGTAATGCGCGGCCTGACCTCGGCCGGCAAGGCGTTCTTCCTGGGCCCGCCCGAGGGCTTCGCCGGGGCGCCGCTGGTCGGCCCGCGCGGCTGCATGCTGGTCGCGGGCGCGGCCGACCTGGAGAAGCTGAAGCGCGAGGTCGCCGACTCGCAGGCGCTGTCGCCGAAGGTGCGCGCGCTCGACGGCGCCGAGGCGCGCGCGCTGTGCCCGGCGCTCAGGCCCGAAGCCTCGGTCGCGGCGATGCTCGACCCCGACGCGATGGACATCGACGTCGACGTGCTGCACCAGGGCTACCTGCGCGGCATGAAGACCCAGGGCGGCCAGCTCGTGGTGGATGCCGAGGTAACGGGGCTGGAGCGCAAATCGGGCCAGTGGCACGTGACGACATCGCAGGGCGTGTTCACCGCGCCCGTCGTCGTCAACGCGGCCGGCGCCTGGGCCGACGTGGTTGCCGGCCTGGCCGGCGTCGAGCGCGTGGGGCTGGTGCCGAAGCGCCGCACCATCGTCGCCTACGACCCGCCCGCCGGGCTCGACCCGCGCGCCTGGCCGATCACCGGCGCGGTCGACGAAAGCTGGTACTTCCTGCCGCAGGGCAGCCGCGTGCTGGGCTCGCCCGCCGACGAGACGCCGAGCGAGCCCTGCGACGCGCAGCCCGAGGAACTGGACGTCGCGATCGCCATCGACCGGATCGAAAACGCGACGACGATGCAGATCCGGCGAATCTCGGCGAAATGGGCCGGATTGCGCAGCTTCGTCGCCGACAAGACCATCGTCGCCGGCTTTGCGCCCGGCGCCGAGGGCTTCTTCTGGCTCGCCGGCCAGGGCGGCTACGGCATCCAGACCTCGGCCGCGCTCGCCCGCTGCGTGGCGGCGCTGGCGACCGGCCAAGACCTGCCGGCCGATGTCCGCGCCTTGGGCTTAAGCGCCGACATGCTGTCGCCGACGCGCCCGACGCTGCACCAGCACGCGGCGCACTAGCGCGCCGCGGCAATGGCGCTGCCGCCGTCGTTGCTAGGCCGCCGACAGCGGCCTCGCGTGCGCGCGCAGCCGGTCGATGAAGAGCTGCGCCGGCGGCGTCAGGCTGCGATCCTTCAGCGTGATGAGCCCCACCGGCATGCGCGAGTTGGTCAACGATACCGGCAAGGCCCTGAGCGACAGCCCTTTGTGCGGCAACTTCAGCATGAAGCTGGGCAGCACCGTGAGAAACCGGCCGGTCGCCAGCAATTCCCGCTGGAGGTCGAACGATTCGCTGACGACGCAGGCCCGCGGCGGCTCGAAGCCGCTGACACGGAACGCATGGGCGACGATGGAGCCGAACAGGCTGTCCATCGGGTACAGCGTCCATGGCTCGTCCGCCAGGTCCGCCCAGCGGAGCTTCCGGCGGCGGGTCAGCGGATTGTCCGCCGACGTCATGACGGCGAACGCGTCGTGAAACAGCACTTCGGCGTCAAGCTCGCCCGGCAGGCGATCGATCATCCGGCAGACGGCGAAGTCCACGCGCCGGTCCGCCACGGCGCTGTAGAGCGCGCCGGTCCCCGCAGTCACGACGTGAAACAGCATCTTCGGATGTTCGCGCGAGAGCGCATCGACGACGGGCGACATGAGGCTGATCGCGACCGGCGCCGTCGAGCCGATGCGGACCTCGCCCCTGGTCGGGTCCGCGAGGAAATCGATGTGCTGGACCGCCTGCCGCAGCTCGTTGAAGACCGCGGCGCCCTTGCGGTGCAGGGCCACGCCATAGGGCGTGGGCACGATGCCGCGCCGGCTGCGGTCGAGCAGCCGGACGCCGAGCGCATCCTCCAACTCCACGACCGACTTGGAAACGGCCGGCTGCGAGATGCCGAGCTTCTTCGCCGCCCTGCCCATGCTGCCGGTCTCGACCACCGACGCGAGCACGTCCAGGTCGCGAAGCTTGAGGCGCCGCTTGGTGCGTTCGGTCCACGGCATCGCGATACCCTCATTCCATCCAGTAATGAGGCAATAGCATCATAATATTATACTCGAATAGCTGCCGGGCGTAACCTTCTGCTCATCGTGATTGCGACGGAGGGCGCGATGAACAGGCGGGCATTCGTGAAGAGCGCGGCCGCAGGCGCGGGTCTGGCCTGGCTCGGGCCGCGCGCGGGCCTCGCGGAGACCTATCCCTCCCGTGTCATCCGCATCGTCGCGTCGAACTCCGCCGGCACGCCGCCCGACATCCTCGCGCGCATCGCCGCCAGCGCGCTCAGCGAGGGTGAGGGCTGGAAGGTGATCGTCGAGAACAGGCCCGGCGGTGTGGGCACGATCGCCGCGAGCGAGGTGCTCCGTCAGGAGGCCGACGGCTACACGATCTTCTCGATCGGCGCCCCGACCACGGCGGCGCCCGCCCTGCTGCCGAACGCGTCGATCAACCTGGAGACGGACTTCGCGCCGGTGATCCATTTCGCAACCGGCTACAACGTGCTGGTGGTGAACCCGAAGCTGCCGGTCCGTTCGGTGTCCGAGCTGATCGGGTTCCTCAAGGCGAACCCGGACAAGCATAGCTTCTCGTCCGGCGGCTTCGGAACACCGGCGCATCTGCTCGGCGAGCTGTTCAAGCTCGAAACCGGCGTCCAGGCGACGCACGTTCCCTATGCCCAGTTCTCGCAGGCGATCGCGGACCTGCTCAGCGGCGTGAACAGCTACCAGTTCATCACCGCGCTGCCGGTCGTGCAGTACATCAACAACGGCGCGTTGCGCGCCCTAGCGGTCATGTCCGACAGGCGCAATCCGGCGCTGAAGGACGTGCCCACCATCGTCGAGGCCGGGTTCGCGAAACTCGCCGCCGAGGATTGGGGCGGCTTCCTGGTGAAAGCCGGGACGCCGGCGGCGGCGATCGCCCGGCTGAACGCCGCGGTGAACAAGGCGCTCGGGACCGAGAAGGTCCGCGAGGCCCTGGCCAAGATGGGGGTCGAAGTCGGGGGCGGCACGCCGGAGGCGTTCGGGCTGCGCGCCCGGGCCGAGGCGGCGCGCTGGAGCAGGGTCATCAAGGACGCCGGAATCAAGATCAATTCCTGAACGGCGGCCTCCGGCACGACCCTCGCATTGACTATATTAGCATTCGATCATATAAGAGCCGCATGACCCTGGCGGCATTCGACATCGCGGACCTGCGCGGCAGCGCCAAGCGCGCCGGCGCGCTTCTGAAGGCGATGGCGAACGAGCGGCGGCTGCTGATCCTGTGCTGCCTGGCCACGGGCGAGCAGTCGGTGGGGTCGCTGGAGAAGCAGGTGGGCCTCAGCCAGTCGGCGCTGTCGCAGCACCTGGCCCGCCTCCGGCGGGACAGGCTGGTCACCACGCGGCGCGCGGCGCAGACGATCTACTACGCGCTGGCGAGCGACGAGGTGGGCACGGTGATGGCGGCGTTGCACGCAATCTACTGCGCGCCGCCCGGCGCCGCGAAGCCGGGGCGCAGGAAGCCGGCCGGCTAGACGGCGTTGATCGGGACCTTCAGGTAGATCAGGCCGTTGCCCTCGGCCCGGGGCATCTGGCCGGCATTGATGTTGACCTGGACCGAGGGCCACAGCAATTGCGGCATCGACAAAGTGGCGTCGCGCGCCTTGCGCATCTGGACGAACTCGGCCTCGGAGACGCCGTCGCGCACGTGCTTGTTGGCGCGGCGCTGCTGGCCGACCGTGCTGGTCCAGGCCGGCGGCCGGCCGTCGGGCTGGTAGTCGTGCGCGGTGAAGATGCGCGTGTCCTCGGGCAGGTCGAGGATGCGGCGGATCGAGCGGTAGAGCGTCTCGGCCGAGCCGCCGGGAAAGTCGCAGCGCGCCGTGCCGTAGTCGGGCATGAACAGCGTATCGCCGCAGAACGCCGCGTCGCCGATGACATAGGTGACGCAGGCCGGCGTGTGGCCGGGCGTGTGCATCACGCGGCCCTCGATTCCGCCGATCTTGAACGTGTCGCCCTCGGCGAAGAGGCGGTCGAAGCCCATCAGCGCGGGCAGGTCGATGTTGTAGAGGCGCGAGAAGATGCGCTGCACCTCGTCGATATGATTGCCGATCGCGACCTGCCCGCCCAGCCGGCTGCGCAGATGCGGCGCGGCGCTCAAGTGGTCGGCATGGCAGTGGGTCTCGAGCAGCCAGTCGACCGTCAGCCCGCGCTGGCGCACATGCTCGGCGACGGCGTCGGCGAACACCGTGGCGGTGCGGCCGGCCGCCTGGTCGAAGTCGAGCACGCTGTCGACGATCGCGGCGCGCTTCGTCGCCGGGTCGGCGACGACATAGGTGATCGAGCCTGTTTGCTTGTGGAAGAACCCGGTGACGTCCGGCTGGTCCGCCATGGCTGCCCTGCCTTTCCTTTCCTGCATCATATTAGAGGCGTCTAATTTAACAAGCCGCATCGCGCGGCGCGGAGGTCCGCGCTTGAACGCCCGCAAGGTTCTGCTATTTCTTGCCTCCTTGCGTCCGGTGCAACCATTCAGGATAGTTTCATGCCCTTCCTCCGCGCCCTGGTCG
>JAEULC010000006.1 GCA_016792605.1 Rhodospirillales bacterium | reverse complement strand
CGACTATGCCGAGCGCCGGCCCGCGTCGTTGAGCGGCGGCCAGCGCCAGCGCGTGGCGCTCGCCCGTTGCCTGGCGATGGAGCCGCGCCTCGTGCTGCTCGACGAGCCGCTGGCCAATCTCGACGTGCATCTGCGCCACGCGATGCAGGACGAGTTCGCCGATTTCCACCGCAGCACGGGCGCCACCATGGTCTACGTCACCCACGACCAGGCCGAGGCGCTGGCGCTGGCCGACCGCGTGGCGGTGATGGACCAGGGCAGGCTGGTGCAGCTCGCCGATCCGCGCATGCTCTACCGCGAGCCGGCGACGGAGATGGTCGCGGGCTTCATCGGCAAGGGCGCCGTGGTGCCGGCGACGGTGATCGAGCCGCAGGGCGAGGGCCGGGCGCTGGTCGAGGTGCTGGGCGCGCGCGCCACGCTGCGCGTGCCGAAGAACGTCGCCGCGGGCCCGGCGCGCGCGTTGCTGCGGCCCGAGGATCTCGTGCTCTCGGGGGCCGAAGGCATCGCCGCGACGGTGAAGCGCGCGATCTACCAGGGGGCGCAGAACGCGGTGGAGCTTTCGCCGGCTGCCGCCGTTCAAGAGCAGCTCTTGTGGTTCGCGCCGCCCATGGCGTCGCCGGCCCCGGGCGAAACCTTGCGTCTCCGCGTGATCGATGGTTGGGTGATCCCGCCGGCGCGCTAAACTGGGGCCGTAGCCTATAAGCATATGTAAAAACAGGATATTTCGCTCTAGCTACAGTGGCGAGAATTCGATTGACCACGCACGATGTTCATGATATGTTCTTTTTCGGGATGGCCGGGTTCAGGCAGGTTTTAGCCTCTGGCTGCGTGGGATGGCGCGCCGAAGGAGAGGCTGGGGTGAACTTCGACATCTGGATGACGGCGTTTCGGGACGGGAACGTCGCCTGGATTCCGATGGAGAGCATTCTCGAGCGCTTCGTGCCGCATATCAGCGAGGCGGAAGACGATTGGTATCCGCTGCGGTTCGGGCAGGAGCAGGCGTCGGGCGGTCTTTCGCTCCATCCGCGCGACGATTGCTGCGTACCGGGACTGAGCGTCGAGCGTCCGCCGGAAGACCTGGCCTTCTGGCAGATCATCGCCGGCATCCTGCGCGACTTCCCTTGCGTGCTCTATTGGCCGAGCGCGATCAAGACCTTCTGCATGGGCAAGGCGGAACTGCTGCGGCATCTGCCGGAGGACTTCGTCGAATCCTGCGGCACGCCCGTCGTGTCGACGGACGCCGCCTATATCCGCGACTGGATCGGCGCGCATTCCTGAGCGCGATGGTGGCGATCAGCGCCGCAGCTCGAACCGCAGCCACGGCGCCGCCGTGAGCAGCGCCATCGCGCCGGCCTGGTGCGCGGCGCCGACATTGTCCCGCTCGCGAGAAATTCGACTTCCATCCACGTCGAGCGGCGACGGCATGGAGTAACTCCTACTACGGGCAACAGATTCCCAAATGGGTGGATTGGGCACGGAAAAGTATTGACTATGTCATTTGTTCATGATATGTTCCATTTTATGATGAACCACATTGTCGGCAATGTCCGACATCGGTGATCGGGGCTTAGGCCTCGGCCGCCCTTCCCCAGGGTATCGCGGTAATCACCGCTACGACCCTAGTCAACCCCGTGTCCCGCGCGGCCATCCCGATGGCGGCCAGTGGACCGATGAAGATGGAGTGCCCGCACGCAGTAGTCCCGTTCCTAGTCCGGTAGCGGTCCCAGCGCCGGCCGCACCGCCGCCGCCAGCGCTGTCCCTTGGAATTGGGGCTGGCATGGCTGGCGTCGCTGCGAGTGCGTTCGCCGCGGCAATGACGACGTTCTCGCGCCCCATTGGCAAGGTGGAGGAGGGCGAGCTTCGTCATTTCCCCGGCCTCCGCTACCGTTATGATGACGGCTTCCTGACGATCCACGGTCCGTTCAAGGACGGTGCGGCGCCACTGCTGTTCCATGGCCGTGCCGACAAGGATGCGCTGTTCCGCCTACGCGACGGGACGATCCTGGGGCGCGAACGGCCGACCTCCATCGCGCTGCACGATGTCGGTATCGCGCTGGCCGAACAGCGGCATCAGGAACGCATTCGTGCTCGGCGAAAGGCGGGGCTCAGCGACGACGACCCGAAGCTCTGTCCGGACGAGACACTGGAAAGGCAGACGAACAACGATCTCCGCTGGCGCCTTTACCAATACCAGGTGACGGGAACCACGCCGGGATACGCATACACGCTGGACACGCCGCTTTATCCAAGGCCTGTCGAGTTTGATGGCTGCCGCGAGGATCTTGGTGGTCTGATGCAGGAAGCAAAAGGGCCGGGCTATGATGAGTTCCTGAAAGATGGGGAGTTCAAATACTGGGCAGTGACGACTGCGAGAGAAGATCTTCTAGATCAATTATCGCGGCAATCTAGGGCGGCGGGCCCGCGAGGAGTAGAGTGGATCGTCGCGGATAAGGCTGTCGGCGATTGGATCAAGCGCTATCTGGACGTGCAGGGACAGATGCGTGGCATATACAACATCACCGTGCGTCACGAGGAATATATGGAGCCTGATCAGGCCACCATCGAGTGGCTGAGGCACAGGCTAAGGATGTCCACGCCATGAGCTTCAGCGTGTGGATGAGCGCTTTTAAAGATCAGGATAGCTTCTGGTTTCCGATCGATGAGCTGCATAGGCGATTTGATCATTCTCCGACCAAGAAGGAGGAAGTGGGCTCGTTCAGAATCGTGTCTGAAGGACAGGAGACAGGGTCTACGGTGGTGTGCAGGCCGCAAGGAGATAAGATTAGCGGCTTCGCGATTCAGAGACCGTCCGGCGATCCTATGCTTTGGCGCGTTGTCGCTGGATTTCTCCGCGATCTTCCATGTGTTCTCTATTGGCCGAGCACGACCAATCGCGCCTGCATGGGAAGCTTGGATTTGCTGCCGCACTTGCCGGATGACTTCATCGAGGCCTGTGGCATTCCGTTCGTATCGACGGACTCTGAAGCGATCAGGAAGTTTGTGGGGGAAAATTCCTGAGCGCCCAGAGCGTTTCATCCTCTGAGCTCGAACTGCAGCCACAGCGCCGATGTGAGCAGCACCATTGCGCCGGCCTGGTGCGCGGCGCCGAGCGTCACTGGCACGACGAGCAGCAGTGTCGCGATGCCCAGCGCGACCTGCAGCAGGGCCAGATGCACGGTCGCGATTGTCGCGCGGCGGATCGGTCCTGGCTGCGTTGAGGGCCGCGCGCGCCAAGCGTAGAGCAGGATGGCGGCGAGCGTCGCGATCGCCAGGACGCGGTGGTGGAACTGCACCGTGGCGCGGTTCTCGAACCAGTCGTGCCACCAGGGCTGCAGCAGCCCGTAGTCGGGCGGCACGAGGCGACCCTCCATCAGCGGGAAGGTGTTGTAGATCATCCCGGCGTCGAGCCCGGCCACGAAGCCGCCGGCGAGCATCGTCAGCGCGACCAGGGCGAGAAGGAGCGAGGCGCCCAGGCGGAGCGCACTTCGGTCCCCCCTCCCTTCGAGGGAGGGGAATAGGGGGAGGGGGCGGTGCGTGTTGGGTGACGACGATGCGAATGATGCGCCCGACGCGGCGGCAGGACCCCTCCCCCCAACCCCCTCCCGCAAGGGGAGGGGGGGCTGATTGGGAGAGGCCTCGCGCCACAGCCGCATCCCCTGCCAGAACAGCAGCGCGTAGATCAGCACGGCGAGACCGAGATGCGCGACGAGGCGGTACTGGCTGACCTCGGGCCGGTCGACCAGGCCGCTCGCGACCATGTACCAGCCCATCGCGCCCTGCAGGCCGCCGAGCAGGAAGATGCCGCCGAGCTTGGCCGCAAGCGTGCCGCGGATCTGGCCGCGCGCCAGGAACCACAGGAAGGGCAGCAGGAACACCGCGCCAATCAGCCGGCCCCAGAGCCGGTGGATGTATTCCCACCAGAAGATCGTCTTGAATTCGTCCACGGTCATCGAGCGGTTGACCTGGTGGTACTGCGGGCTGGTCTGGTACTTGGCGAAGAGTGCCTGCCAGTCGGCCTCGCTCAAGGGCGGGATGGCGCCGATCAGCGGCTTCCACTCGACGATCGACAGGCCCGACTCGGTCAGCCGCGTTATGCCGCCGATCACGACCATGGCGAAGACCATCGCCGCGCAGACGAACAGCCACAGGGCGACCGGGCGCAGGGACCGGGCGGCCGCGGGCGTGGCGGCGGCCGGGAGGGGAGTGGCGATCGACATGGCTCCGACTTAGGCCAATCCGGGGGGCCCCGCTAGCGCGATGAATCGCCGCAGGAATCCCGGGGCATTGCGCGGCCGGCAGGCCTGCAGCGCCGCAATAGCGCTTGGATGGCCGCAAACTCATATGTATACATATGAACTACGCGTGGAGCCATGCGGAGCCTACATTGCAGGTGCGAGGCGACCGGCTTTCGGACCAGGGGCTTCTGTGGAATCATGCCGCCCCTTTCGCGACCGGCCCAGGGGAACGGGCCCATCGGCGAAAGACCGTACCAAGCAACGCCGAAACGATGGGAAGCGGCGCGGGCCGATAAGGCCGGCAAGACTTCGCCACGAATTCGGCCAGTAGGGATCGAAGACGATATGAGGTCCAGCAACACCGCCGAAAAACTGCATCCGACCGCGCGCGAGCAGATCGAGTCCGCCGTGGTGCGCTTCGCCGGCGACAGCGGCGATGGCATGCAGCTCACCGGCAGCCGCTTTACCGAGGCCACCGCCGTCGCCGGCAACGACCTGGCGACCTTCCCGGATTTCCCGGCCGAGATCCGTGCGCCCGCCGGCACGACCTTCGGCGTGTCGGCGTTCCAGATCAACTTCGGCTCGGCCAAGATCGCCACCGCGGGCGATTCGCCCGACGTGCTGATCGCGATGAACCCGGCGGCCTTGAAGGTCAACGTCAAGGACCTGCGCCCGGGCGGCGCGCTGATCGTCGATACCGGCTCGTTCAAGGAACGCGACCTGAAGAAGGCCGGCTACGACAAGAACCCGATCGAGGATGGCTCGCTGAGCAACTACCAGCTCGTGCCGCTTGATATTTCCGCGCTGACCATGGAATCGGTCAAGCAGTTCGGGCTCACCAACAAGGAAGCCCTGCGCTGCAAGAACATGTGGACCCTCGGCCTGGTCTACTTCATGTACGACCGCGACCGCGAGCCCACGGCAGCCTACCTGAAGCAGCGCTTCGCCAAGCGACCCGAGCTGGCCGAGGCCAACATCGCGGCCATGAACGCCGGCCATGCCTTCGGCGAAACCGCCGAGATGCCGGGCATCCATGGCTTCAAGGTCGCCGCCGCCAAGGCGACGCCGGGGCTCTACCGCACCGTCACCGGCGCGGAAGCGCTGGCCTGGGGCCTGGTCGCCGGCGCCCAGGCGGTCGACCTGAAGATGGTCTTCGCCTCCTACCCGATCACGCCGGCATCGAGCATCCTGCACACGCTGGCGCCGCTGAAGGCGTTCGGCGTCACGACCTTCCAGGCCGAGGACGAGATCGCCGCGGCCTGCGCCGCGATCGGCGCGTCCTATGCCGGCTCGCTCGGCATCACGTCCAGCTCCGGCCCGGGCATCGCGCTGAAGATGGAGGCGGTCGGGCTCGCCATCGGCGTCGAGCTGCCGCTGGTCGTCGTGAACTCGCAGCGCGCGGGCCCCTCGACCGGCCTGCCGACCAAGACCGAGCAGTCCGACCTCTACCAGTCGGTCTATGGCCGCAACGGCGACGCGCCGGTCGTGGTGCTGGCCGCGCGCTCGGCCTCGGACTGCTTCGAGGTCGCGGTCGAGGCCTGCCGCCTGGCGGTGCGCTACATGACCCCGGTGTTCCTGCTGACCGACGGCTACATCGCCAATGCGGCCGAGCCATGGGTGATCCCGGATGCGACGCGGATCGCGAAGAACCCGGCCAGGTTCCATTCCGACACCAAGGACTTCCATCCCTTCCTGCGCGACGAGACGACGCTGGCGCGCACCTGGGCTATTCCCGGCACGCCGGGGCTGCAGCACCGCATCGGCGGGCTGGAGCGCAGCTACAACTCGGGCCACATCTCGTATGACCCCGAGAATCACCAGAAGATGACCGACACGCGGCGCAACAAGATCCTGAACATCGCCAACGACATCCCGCCGCAGACGGTCAGCCAGGGCCGGCCGATGGGCAAGCTGGCGGTCGTGGGCTGGGGCTCGACCTTCGGCCCCATCAGCAGCGCGGTCGAACACATGCGCGCCCAGGGCCACGACGTCGCGCACATCCATATCCGCCATCTCTGGCCGCTGCCGAAGAACCTCGGCGAGCTCTTGCGCGGCTACGAGAAGATCCTGGTGCCCGAGATGAACACCGGGCAGCTCAAGACCGTGCTGCGCGCGGAATACCTGGTGCCCGCCGAGGGCCTGAACAAGGTGTCGGGACAGCCTTTCAAGATCGCGGAGATCGAGGAAGGCATCCTGAAGCATCTCGGCGCCTGAGCCGGTTAGAGGATCACGGACGATGAACGCTCCCGCTCCCAAGTTTCAGCCCAAGGACTACGCGACCGACCAGGAAGTGCGCTGGTGCCCCGGCTGCGGCGACTACGCCATCCTGAAGGGCGTGCAGAAGACGCTGGCCGACATCCAGGCCGACCCGACCAAGACGGTGTTCGTCTCCGGCATCGGCTGCGCGTCGCGCTTCCCGTACTACATGGCGACCTACGGTTTCCACACGATCCACGGCCGCGCGCCGGCGATCGCGACGGGAATCAAGATTGCCAACCCCGAGCTCGACGTGTGGATCGTCTCGGGCGACGGCGACGCGCTGTCGATCGGCGGCAACCATCTGCTGCACCTGCTCCGCCGCAACATCGACGTGCAGTTCCTGCTGTTCAACAACGAGATCTACGGCCTGACCAAGGGCCAGTACTCGCCGACGTCGAAGATCGGCACGCGCTCGCCGTCGACGCCGCTCGGCTCGGTCGACAGCCCGGTCTCGGCGACGCAGTTCGCGCTCGGCGCCAACGCCCGCTTCGTGGCCCGCGCCATCGACACGCAGCAGAAGCAGATGCCGGAAGTGCTGAAGCGCGCCCATGCCCATCGCGGCGCGTCCTTCGTCGAGATCTTCCAGAACTGCATCGTTTACAACGACGGCGCGTTCGACAACTTCACCGCCAAGGAAGCCGCCGACGACCACCAGCTTCATCTGGATCACGGCAAGCCGATGCTCTTCGGCAAGGACAGGAAGAAGGGCCTGCGCATGAAGGCGGGCGTGCTGCAGCTCGAGGTCGTCGAGATCGGCAAGGACGGCGTCACCGAGGCCGACGTGCTGGTCCACGACGAGAAGAACCGGATGCAGGCGCTGATGCTGGCCACGCTGCAACCGCCGGCTTTTCCGGTCGCGCTGGGCGTGCTTTACTGCGACCCGGCACCCACCTACGAGCAGGCCGTGGCCGAACAGGCCAAGGTCGTGCTGGCGCGCCAGCCGGACGGGGATCTCAACAAGCTGCTCCGCAAAGGGCACACCTGGACCGTCGCCGGCTAAGCGTCTCGATCCGCAAACGATCGCGTCAGGGGGGCCGCGGGTAAAGGGAGAGACCGCGGCCGGACGGAGTTTTGTCCGGCGTCCAGTCTCCCGCGTCAGGGGGAGGACGCGGACGCCGTGACCATATCTGTCGCCATCATCGGATCGGGCCCCAGCGCCTTCTACACCGCCGACGCGCTGGCCAAGTCGGGCGCCGACTGCACCATCGACCTGATCGAGCGCCTGCCCGCGCCGTTCGGCCTGATCCGCTACGGCGTGGCGCCCGACCACGAGACCACGCGCAAGGTATCGCGCGCCTTCGACAAGACGGCGCGCGGCGACAAGGTCGCCTTCTTCGGCAATACCGAGGTCGGCCGCGACGTGTCGCTGGCCGAGTTGCGCCAGGCCTACGACGCCGTCGTGCTGGCGGTCGGCGCGCCCAACGACCGGCCGCTCGGCATTCCCGGCAGCGACAAGAAGGGCGTCTACGGCTCGGCCGCCTTCGTCGGCTGGTATAACGGCCATCCCGATTTTCGCGCGTTGAACCCGGACCTGAACGTGAAGGCGGCGGCCGTCGTCGGCGTCGGCAACGTGGCGCTCGACGTGGCGCGGTTGCTGGTGCGCGCGAAGCCCGAGCTCGAGGCGACCGACATGGCGCAGCACGCGGTCGACGCGATCGCCGCCTCGCCGGTCACGGATGTCTACCTGCTCGGCCGGCGCGGCGCGCAGTTCGCCGCCTTCACGATCGGCGAGCTGCGCGAGATGGGCGAGCTGGAGGGCGCATCGATCGTGATCGATGCGGCGACGCTGCCCACGAGCTTCGATGACGTTCCGGAGGACGACCGCCGCATCCAGCAGAAGATGGTCGAGATGCTGCGCGGCTTCGCCGACCTGCCCAAGGATCGCCCGAAGCGCGTGCATTTCCGCTTCAACACCAGCCCGAAGGAGGTGCTGGGCGGCGATCGGGTCGAGGGCCTGCGGGTCGAGAAGATGCGGACCGAGAACGGCCGCGCCGTCGGCACCGGCGAGACGGAGGACATTCCACTGGGCCTGGTCGTGGCCGCGATCGGCTACCGCTCGCCCAGGATCGAGGGTGGCCATTTCGACGAGCAGAAGGGGCTCTATCCCAACGACGGCGGCCTGGTCGAGCCGGGGCTCTACGCCGTCGGCTGGGCCATGCGCGGGCCCTCGGGCGTCATCGGCACGAGCAAGATCGACGGCCAGACGGTGGCCAAGCACATCGTCGAGGCGGGTGCAGGGAGCGGACAAGCTGGCAAGCCGGGCCGCGCGGCGCTGGAGAAGCTGCTCGCCGCGCGCAAGGCGCGACGCACGACCTACGCCGACTGGGACAAGATAGACGCCGCCGAGATCGCCCGCGCGCGGCCCGGCGCGCCGCGGCTGAAGTTCCCCTCGGTCGAGGAAATGCTGGCGGCGCTCGGGCGCTAGGCAGCGCCGCGTGCGACGCCGCGCGCGTCCGCCTACTGCAGCGTCATGAGGGATCCGGCGCGCAACTCGCCCGGCGTGATCACGCGGGCGTTGGCGACGATGATCTTGTGCAGCTTGCCCTCGATGTTCTTTTCCCAGAATTCGAGAAAGCGGTTGAGGGCGGGAAAGCGCGGCGCGAGGTCGAGGTTCTGCCAGATGAAGCTCTGCAGGATCCCCGGATGGTCGGGCATGCCGTAGATGATCTCGGCCGTGGTCAGGCGATAGCCCTGCAACTGCAATTCCAGCGACGTCATTCCAGATGCCTCCGATATTGCGACTGACGGTCTCCAAGTTGGCGTCGTGCGACTGTCCTTCTTGCAATCGCCGGTCCAGCGTAGCGTTCCTGAAATAAAAAATCGTTATTTTTTCAATGGCTTAGCAGCAAGTTCCCGAGGCTGCTGCCAAGCGGCCCGGCACGGCTTGACTCCATCCGGCGGCGGGCCTACACGCTCTGGCACTCGGCCGCTCCGAGTGCCAAGGCGCGGCCGCATCTAGGATTTTTCGATCAGCTCTGAAGGGGAGACCAGAAAATGAAGTTCAAGCCGCTGCATGACCGCGTGGTGGTCCGCCGAGTCGAATCCGAGCAGAAGACCAAGGGCGGGATCATCATTCCCGACACCGCGCAGGAAAAGCCGATGGAAGGCGAGGTGGTCGCGGTCGGCCCCGGCGCGCGCGGCGAGGACGGCAAGCTGCAGCCGATGGGCGTGAAGGCCGGCGAGCGCGTGCTGTTCGGCAAGTGGTCGGGGACCGAGGTGAAGCTCGACGGCGAGGAGCTGATCATCATGAAGGAGTCCGACATCATGGGCGTGATCGAGGGCGGCAAGAAGAAGTAACGGGCGCATTGCGCCGCTGGAAACACGGGAGAAAGTCACATGGCAGCGAAAGACGTTAAGTTCTCGACCGATGCGCGCACGCGGATGCTGCGCGGTGTCGACATCCTGGCCGACGCGGTGAAGGTGACCCTGGGCCCGAAGGGCCGCAATGTCGTCATCGACAAGTCGTTCGGCGCGCCGCGCATCACCAAGGACGGCGTGACGGTGGCCAAGGAGATCGAGCTTTCCGACAAGTTCGAGAACATGGGCGCGCAGATGGTGCGCGAGGTCGCCAGCAAGACCTCGGACGTGGCCGGCGACGGCACCACGACGGCGACCGTGCTGGCCCAGGCGATCGTGCGCGAGGGCTCGAAGGCGGTTGCCGCCGGCATGAACCCGATGGACCTGAAGCGCGGCATCGACCTGGCGGTCGAAGTCGTGATCGAGGACCTGAAGAAGCGGTCGAAGAAGGTCTCGACCGGCCAGGAGATCGCCCAGGTCGGCACGATCTCGGCCAACGGCGAGAGCGACATTGGCGACATGATCGCCAAGGCGATGGAGAAGGTCGGCAACGAGGGCGTCATCACGGTCGAGGAGGCCAAGAGCCTCGCCACCGAGCTCGACGTCGTCGAGGGCATGCAGTTCGACCGCGGCTACCTGTCGCCGTACTTCATCACCAACGCCGACAAGATGACCTGCGACCTCGAGAACCCCTTCATCCTGATCCACGAGAAGAAGCTCTCGAGCCTGCAGCCGCTGCTGCCGGTCCTGGAATCGGTGGTGCAGTCCTCGCGCCCGCTGCTGATCATCGCCGAGGACGTCGAGGGCGAGGCGCTGGCGACGCTGGTGGTCAACAAGCTGCGCGCCGGGCTGAAGGTCTCGGCCGTCAAGGCGCCGGGCTTCGGCGATCGCCGCAAGGCGATGCTCGAGGACATCGCCATCCTGACCAACGGCCAGGTCATCAGCGAAGACCTGGGCATCAAGCTCGAGAATGTCACGCTCGACATGCTCGGCACGGCGAAGAAGGTCTCCATCGACAAGGAGAACACGACGGTCGTCGACGGCGCCGGCAAGAAGAAGGACATCCAGGGCCGCGTGGCGCAGATCAAGGCGCAGATCGAGGAGACCACCTCGGACTACGACCGCGAGAAGCTGCAGGAGCGCCTGGCGAAGCTGGCGGGCGGCGTCGCGGTCATCCGCGTCGGCGGCGCGACCGAGATCGAGGTGAAGGAGCGCAAGGATCGCGTTGACGACGCGATGCACGCGACGCGCGCCGCGGTCGAGGAAGGCATCATCACCGGCGGCGGCGCTGCGCTACTCTACGCCGTGAAGTCGCTGGAGAAGGTGAAGCCGCACAACGACGACCAGCGCACCGGGGTCGAGATCGTCCGCAAGGCGCTGACCGCGCCGGCGCGGCAGATCGCCGAGAATGCCGGCGCCGACGGCGCCGTCGTGGTCGGCAAGCTCCTGGAGTCGAAGGACGCTGCCTACGGCTTCGACGCGCAGAAGGGCGAGTACACCAACATGCTGAAGGCCGGCATCATCGACCCGACCAAGGTCGTGCGCACGGCACTGCAGGACGCGGCCTCGGTCGCCGGCCTCTTGATCACCACCGAGGCGATGGTGGCCGAGCGGCCGGAGCCGAAGGCGGCGCCGATGCCGGGCGGCGGCGGCATGGGCGGAATGGGCGGCATGGGCGGGATGGACTTCTAGTCCCGCGCCGGTCCGCGACGACGAAGGGGCCGCCCTTGAGCGGCCCCTTTTCGTTTCACGACCTCGCGCGGGGATGCGCGCCGGCGTAGACCGCCATCATCGCGCCCTCGTCGATCTCGGCATAGCGCTGGGTCGTCGACAGCGAGGCGTGGCCGAGCAGCTCCTGGATCGCGCGCAGGTCGCCGCCGCCCTGGAGCAGATGGGTCGCGAAGCTGTGCCGCAGCTTGTGCGGCGTCGCGCTGTCGGGCAGCCCCAGCACCGGGCGCAGGTCGCGCATCTTCTTCTGCACCACGCCCGGATTGAGCCGCTTGCCGCGCGCGCCGAGGAACAGCGGCGCGTCCTTCCTGCCCGGGCCGGGGCAGAGCGCGACATAGGCCTCGACCGCTTGGCGCACCGCTGGCAGCACCGGCACCACGCGCTCCTTGCGGCCCTTGCCCAGCACGGTCATCACCTCGCCCAGCGGCAGCACGCGGCGGTCGAGCGCCAGGGCCTCGCCGATGCGCAGGCCGCAGCCGTAGAGCAGGCTGAACAGCGCCGTGTCGCGGGCCGTAATCCACGGCGCCGCCTCGTCGTCCTCGCCCTCCGCCAGCACGGCGCCGGCCTCGTCGGGGCTCAAGGGCTTCGGCGCGTGGCGCGGCAGCTTGGGTGCGCGGATCTGCGTCAGCGCGTGGTTGCTGAGGACGGCGTTGCGGTCGAGCCAGCGAAAGAAGCCGCGCAGCGCCGAGAGCGCCCGGGCGTTGGAGACATTGGCGACTCCCTGGCCGCGCCGCGCGGCGAGGAAGGCGCGGAAATCGGCCGGCGCCAGCGTCGCGAGCAGCGCGGCCGACGGCGCCTCGCCGTGATGCCCGGCGACGAAGGCGAGGAACCGCGCCACGTCGTCGCGATAGGCCTCGACGGTAAGCGCCGAGGCCCGGCGTTCGCTGGCGAGCCAGTCGAGCCAGCGCTCGACCGCCTTGGCCAGGGCCTTGTCGGCTATGCCGGCGAATCCAGCCATCGCCGGCCTAGGCCGGCAGGTCCAGCCAGGTGCGGATCTGCAGCGCCAGGACGGTGGCCATGAAGCCCAGCAGTTCGGTGGCCTGGCTCGGGTGGAACGTGTCGGCTTGGCGCGATCCGAGCGCCAGCATGCCGGGCGGGGTGCGCGGGCTGATCTTGAGCCGGGCATAGCCGGCCGATCGCACCAGCGAGGCGCCGCCGTCGAACACGGAAGGATCGCCCAGCGCATGGTCGATCAAGGTCACGTCGCGGCCCTTGCCGATCAGGTGGTCGACCTCGCCCGGGTCGAGGATGCGAACGCCGCGGGGCGGGGCGGGGCCGACATCGCCCTCGACCGCCTCGACGCAGAGCGACACCACGTCGGCGTCCAGCATCTGCGGCATGTCCTGGGTCACGACATGGATCAGGTGCTCGAAGCTCGGCGCTTCCAGCATCGCCAGCACGCAGGCATGGACCTGGGCGGTGGAGTTCATGTTGCCGCGCGTGGTCGTGATCAGCGCGTGCTGCACGTCCATCAGCTGCGTCACCTCGCCGCGCAGGCGCTCCAGCATCGCGTGCTGCAGGTCGATCACCCCGTCGCCATGCGCGCGGCGCGGTGGGTGCAGGGCGCCCAGCAGCTCGGGATGGCGGTTGAGGAAGTCGGGATGCGTCTTCAGGAAGCGGACGACATCGGCTTCGCCAAGGCCAGATCCCGCGCCGAGGTCCTCGGCGGCTTCAGTACCGTCACGCAAAACGCATCACTCCGCGGCTTTGGCGGCGCCGTCCTCGGCGCCGAGGATGGACTGCCCGGTCTTCTTCCAGTCCGCCAGGAAGGCGGCCAGGCCCTTGTCGGTCAGCGGGTGCTGGAACATCTGGCGCAGCACGTTCGGCGGCAGGGTGGCGACATGCGCCCCCATCCGCGCCGCGTCGACCACGTGCACCGGATGGCGGACCGAGGCGACCAGCACCTCGGTCTTGATCGCCGGGTATTGCGCGTAGATCGTGACGATGTCCTCGATCAGCTGCATGCCGTCGGTTGCGATGTCGTCGAGCCGGCCGACGAAGGGCGAGATGAAGCTGGCGCCGGCCTTCGCGGCCAGGATCGCCTGGGCGGCCGAGAAGCACAGCGTCACGTTGACCATGGTGCCCGAGTCGCTCAGCGCCTTGCAGGTCTTCAGGCCGTCCGGCGTCAGCGGCACCTTTACGGTGATGTTGCGCGCGATCTTCGCCAGTTTCTGGCCTTCCTTCAGCATCGTCGGGAAATCGGTCGCGGTCACCTCGGCGCTGACCGGGCCGGGCACGATCGACGCGATCTCCTTGACCGTGGCGATGAAATCCTTGCCGGTCTTGGCGATCAGCGAGGGGTTGGTGGTGACGCCGTCGACCAGGCCGGTCGCGGCCAGGTCGCGGATCTCGGCTATGTCGGCCGTGTCGATGAAGAATTTCATCGCTGTCGCCTTTCGCTGCGGTTGTACGGAGCGACGCCGTTGGAGGCGCGCGCCGGGAACGGTTATGGTCGGCGCGGAATACCGTATCGCCCTCAATGGAGTCTACAGGATGGCCGACCGCCCGGCCAGTTCGCCGGAGGACGCCGCACCGTCGCTGCCCGGCCTGGGCGGCGGCGAAGCGCCCGCGCGCGTGCCCGTCCTGCTGCCCCTGCCGCTGGCGGGTGCCTATGACTACAAGGTTCCGCCGGAAATCCCGGTCCGGCCGGGGGACTTCGTACTCGTCCCGCTGGGGCGCCGGCAGGATATCGGTGTCGTCTGGGATCGGCTGGCGGAGGACGGCGAGGATATCGCCGAGGCGCGGCTGAAGCCGATCGAGCACCGATTCGACCTGCCGCCGCTGCCCGAGGTGGTGCGCCGATTCGTCGACTGGGTGGCCGCCTACACGCTCAGCCCGACCGGCACGGTGCTGCGCATGGCGATGAGCGTCTCGGCCGTGTTCGAGCAGCCGGCGCGCCCGACCGTCGCCTATCGGCTTGCCGAGGGCGTCGATCTCGACCGCCCTGCCGCCAAGCTGACGCCGCAGCGCCGGCGCGTGCTCGATCTCGCCGCGGCGGGCCCGGCGATGACCGCGGCCGACCTGGCGCGCGAGGCCGGCGTCGGCAGCGGCGTGGTGCGCGGCCTGGTCGAGGCGGGGCTGCTGGCGGCGACGGTCATGAGCCTCGACGACACGCCGCCGCAGCCCGACGGCGCGCGGCCCGGTCCGGCCTTGTCCGTGGACCAGGCAGCCGCGGCAGACGAGCTGCGCCAGCGCGTGGCGGAGGGGCGCTACAGCGCCACGCTGCTCGACGGCGTAACCGGCTCGGGCAAGACCGAGGTTTATTTCGAGGCGATTGCCGCCGCCCTGCGGCAGGGCAAGCAGGTGCTGGTGCTGCTGCCCGAGATCGCGTTGACCGCGGCGTGGCTCGACCGCTTCGCTCAGCGCTTCGGCGCCATGCCGGCGGAGTGGCACTCGGAACTCTCAGGCAAGCGCCGGCGCCAGACCTGGCGCGCGATCGCCGAGGGCAAGGTGAAGGTCGTGGTCGGCGCGCGCTCGGCGCTGTTCCTGCCCTATCCCGATCTGGGCCTGATCGTCGTCGACGAGGAGCACGACGCCGCGTTCAAGCAGGAGGATGGCGTCATCTACCACGCGCGCGACATGGCGGTGGTGCGCGCGCATCTCGGCCACATCCCGATCGTGCTCGCCTCGGCGACGCCGTCGCTTGAGACCAACGCCAATGCCGAGGGCGGGCGCTACAAGCGCCTCGACCTGCCGGCCAGGCATGGCGGCGCGCTCTTGCCCGAGATCCAGGCGATCGACATCCGCAAGCACAAGCCGCCGCGCCAGCGCTGGCTGTCACCGCCCCTGCGCCAGGCCGTGGCCGAGACGCTGGCGCAGGGCGAGCAGGCGATGCTGTTCCTCAATCGCCGGGGCTATGCGCCGCTGACGCTGTGCCGCGCCTGCGGCCACCGCCTGCAATGCCCGAGCTGCTCGGCCTGGCTGGTCGAGCATCGCCTCGTCGGGCGGCTGCAGTGCCACCACTGCGGCTATTCGACACGCATGCCCGAGGCATGCCCGGCCTGCGGCGCGGAGGGCGAGCTCGCGGCCTGCGGCCCGGGCGTCGAGCGCCTGTCGGAAGAGGTGGCCGAGCTGTTCCCGCAGGCGCGCGCGTCGGTGATGGCCAGCGACACGATCACCGGCCCCGTCGCGGCCGCGAACTTCGTGCGCGCGGTCGAGGAGCACGAGATCGACATCGTCATCGGCACCCAGATCGTCGCCAAGGGCCACCACTTCCCGCTGCTGACCCTGGTCGGCGTGGTCGACGGCGACCTGGGCCTCGCCGGCGGCGATTTGCGCGCGGCGGAGCGCAGCTTCCAGCTCCTCTACCAGGTCGCGGGGCGCGCCGGCCGCGCCGAGCGCCCGGGCAAGGTGCTGATCCAGACCGCGGACCCTGACCATCCCGTGATGCGCGCCCTGGTCGCCGGCGACCGCGACGGGTTCCTCGCCGCCGAGACCGAGGCGCGCCGGCGCTCAGGCATGCCGCCCTTCGGCCGGCTGGCCGCGCTGATCGTATCGTCGGGCGAAGCCAGCCATGCCGACGCCACCGCCCGGGCGCTTGCGCGAACCGCGCCGCGCGGCGAGGGGATCGAGATCCTGGGGCCGGCGCCGGCGCCGCTCGCCCTGCTGCGCGGCCGGCATCGCCGGCGCCTGCTGATGAAGGTGCGCCGTGGCATGGACGTGCAGGCGCTGCTGCATGATTGGCTGGCGCAGGTGCCGCTATCGGGCGACGTGCGCGTGCAGGTGGACGTCGATCCCTACAGCTTCATGTAGGGGCGCGCGGACAGAAGCGCGCGGGCGCGCTCGGGCTGGCCGGCATGGCGGCACGCGGCAGCCAGCGTGTCGAGGAACACGTCGCGCTGGGCGTTGCTGCCGCCGACGCGCGGCAGGTCGGGCAGCGCGGCCTCCAGAAGGTCGATAGCGCGGTTCCAGTCCTTCGCCGAATAGGCGGCGAGCGCGCGGCAGAGCGTCGGCACCACCTTGCCGGCCGGCAAGGCGTTCTCGGCGACGCGGCGATCGAGCGCTTCGATGCGCCGCTCCAGCGCCGCGGTGCAGCCCGTCGCGGCCTCGACCATCGCGGCGTGGAGGTCGGCGAAGGCGAGGCCGGACTGCGCGAAGGCGCGGGCGGTCAGCTCGGCCATGGCCTGCCATCGCGGCGCCTCGACCTCGTCCCCCAGCAGGCAGCGCCACAGGAACGACGCGCCATCGGCAAGACGGGGCATGGCGGGTGCGCTCGAGTGCTCGATCGACGCGCCGTAGCGTGCCAGCGCCGCGCCGGTGTCGCCGCCGGCCCGTTCGCCGAGCGCGCAATGCCAGTGCAGATGCCCGTGAAGGATCCCTTGCGGCCTGTAGTGCCGCTGGAGCCAGTCGGCCACGAAGGCGGCGCCTTCGGTCGCCTGGCCTAGCTCGAAGTAGCCGTGCGCCCGGGCATGGGCCGCGTTGGCGTTCGCGGGCAGGAGGGCGAGGGCGCGGTCGACCCTGTCGGATCCGCGCGCAGCGGCGCCGGTCTCGACCTCGGACCAGCCGAGATAACCCAGGAACCAGCCGTGCTCGGGCCAGCGCGGCTGGAGCCATTCCAAGAGCGCGCGCTGTTCGGCGTGGTGATCGACGCGGCCGCTGAAGCCGATCAGCCCGTAGACGCCCAGCGCCGCCGACAATGGCACCGCGTCGCGCGGGAAGTCGCCGAGATGCGCTTTGAGTCGGTCGAGCGCTGCCGCGCCCTTTCCGTTGATCGCCAGCGACAGCACCGCGACATGGCCCTGCTCGCGCGGCGTGCCGTCGCGCGCCAGGGCGATGGCCTGCGCAATGGCATCGCGCGCTTCGGGCACGCGCGCCTGGACCTGGTGGCAACGCGCCAGGCCTGCATGGGCGAGCGCGAAGCCTGGGTCGATGGCGACGGCCTGCAGCAGCTGCGCTTCCGGATCGGGCGCGGCGGTCAGCAGGGCGGCGACGCCCGCGTCGTAGGCGGCGAGGGCATCGGCGCTGGCGGTGCTGGCCGGCAGATCGAAGCGATCGAGGCGCATCGTCGCAGCATAGGCGATGATCCCGCGCGGGCGCCACTTGACGCGGAGCCCGCCGCCGCTTCAGCTTGCGCGACATGCAACAGCGCCGCCCCCCGCGTTCCCGTCCCCCGCGCTCCGGGCCTCCGCAGAGCAGGGATCGCCCGAAAAGACCCTCACGCCCGGCAGGCAAGCCGCCGGCACCGCAGGACGACGAGATCCGCGTCAGCGGCCCGCGCGCGGTCGAGGCGCTGTTTCGTCGTGATCCCGATGCGATCCGGCGCCTCTATCTCGACCACGAGCAGGCAAGTGCGTACGGCGCGATCTGCCAGCATCTCGCCACGCGCCGGCGCCCCTACGCGGTGAAGGACGCGACGGAACTGGCGAAGATCGCCGGCACGCTGCATCACGGCGGCATCGTCGCGGTCACCGGCCTGCGCGCGCCGCGCCTGCCCGGCCGTGGCGAGTTCGCCGCCTGGGCCGAGCGCCGCCTGCCGGTGCTGGTGCTGGACGGCGTTTCGAACCCGCACAATCTCGGCGCGCTGGTGCGCAGCGCGGCGTTCCTCGGCATCGAGACGGTGGTGCTGTCCGACCGGCCGGAGCAGGCGCTGCCGTCGCCCGCGGCCTATCGCGTCGCCGAGGGCGGCATGGAATCGGTCGAGTTGTGGCGCCCGCCGTCGCTGGCGCCCTTCCTGGCCGAGCTGGGCCGTCGCCACCGCCTGGTCGCGGCCTCGCCGCGCGGGGCAAGCCTGGCGGGATTCAAGCGCGACCAGCGGCCGGTCGCCCTGGTGCTGGGCAATGAGGAGCACGGGCTGTCGCCCGCGGTCGCGCGCATCGTGCCGGAACTCGTGGCGATTCCGGGTACGGACCGGGTCGAGTCGCTGAACGTCTCGGTCGCGGCCGGGATCCTGATGTACGAATTGCTGCGGGGATGAGTGACGTGAAGCTCGATCTGAGTTCCTTTTCGGCGCACTACGGCGAGGCGCGCGACAAGTTCCTGTCGGCCGCCAAGGCGCTGAACGCGCCGCTCGCCGCCTACACCAACCCCAACAAGGGGCCGAAGGGCGAGACGCTGACGACCGACCTTGCCTGGATCGGGCCCGAGGACGCGGCCAAGGTCGCGGTGCTGATCTCGGCCACGCACGGTGTCGAAGGCTTCTGCGGCTCGGGCGCGCAGGTCGCCTGGATGCGCAGCGACGCGGCCCGGCGCCTGCCGCCCGATGTCGCCGTGCTCGTCATCCACGCGATCAACCCCTACGGCTTTGCCTGGATCCGCCGCGTGACCGAGGAAGGCGTCGACCTCAACCGCAACCATGTCGACTTCACGAAGCCGCTGCCGGAGAACCCCGGCTACGCCGAACTGGCGGATGCCTTCGTGCCGGCCGAGATCGAGGGGCCGGTGCTCGAGGCGGCGCTGGCCAAGCTGAAGGCGTGGCGCGAGCGCCACGGGGATGCGGCGTATTACCGCGCCTACTCCGCCGGTCAGTACACCCACCCGGACGGGGTGTTCTACGGCGGCGCGGGCCCGACCTGGTCGCGCCGGACCACCGAGGCGATCTGCCAGCGCTTCCTCGCCCGGCGCCGCTACGTTGCCGGGGTGGACTTCCACACCGGCCTCGGCCCCCACGGCTATGGCGACCCGATCTGCCACCACCCGGTCGGATCGCCGGCCCTGGCGCGCGCCCTGGCTTGGTACGGCGACAGCCTCACCGGCTCGACCCTGGGCACGACCAGCTCGTTCGCGCGCGACGGGCTCAGCGGCGTGGGCTATGTCCGTGCCCTGCCCGGGGTAGAGGTTAATTTCGTCACGCTGGAGTACGGCACCTACCCCCGCGAACAGGGCCACAAGGCCTTCCGCGAGGACCACTGGCTGCATCGGCCCGCGAACGCCGGTTCCTTCGATACGGACAAGGGCCGGAGGATCAAGGCGCAGATTCGTAAGCAATTCTACCCAGACCTGGATGCCTGGAAGGAGATGGTGCTGTGGCGCGCCTTCCAGGTGGTCCGGCAGACGGTCGACGGGCTGGGCGCGGAGCGCTGAAAACGCCGCTTCTGCCGCCAGTGTTCTTGCACCGCACTACAGGCCATGCTAGCAATCGCGCGCCTTGCTGGCGGGGGCTGCCGGCAGGGACCGGGGCGTTGTGCGAGAGGGGTGTTAACCCCTTGCTGCACAGAGAGAATTCCTGGTCTTGGAAAATTAGCGGAAGACGGGCGCACAATCGTGGCTGCCGAGACGATGGGTAATGCGGGACTGGCTGATCGCTATGCCGCCGCTCTCTATGAACTTGCCGACGAAGGCAAGGTGCTGGACCGGGTCGCGGCCGATCTGCGGCAGATCTCCAAGATGCTGGACGAGAGCGCGGATCTGGTTCGCCTGATCCGCAGCCCGATCCTGGGCCGTGCCGAGCAGGGCCGCGCGATGCAGGCCATCCTGGACAAGGCCGGCGTCGATGCCCTGACCGCGAAGTTCGTGGGCCTGGTGGCGAAGAACCGCCGGCTGTTCGTGCTGCCGGCGATGATCAAGGCGTTCCTGGCCACGCTGGCGCGCCGGCGCGGCGAGGTGGCGGCCGAGGTGACCTCGGCCCAGAAGCTGACCGCCCAGCAGGAAGAGGCGGTGACCGCGGCCCTGCGCCAGGCGGTCGGTTCGAAGGTTTCGGTGGAGACGCGCGTCGACCCGGCCCTCCTGGGCGGGATGGTCGTGCGCGTCGGAAGCCGCATGGTCGACAGTTCGTTGAAGACGAAGCTCCAGAAGCTGGAGCTGGCGATGAAGGGGCTTGGCTGATGGACATCCGCGCCGCCGAAATTTCGGCAATCCTCAAGCAGCAGCTCGCGAACTTCGGCGCCGAGGCCGATGTCGCGGAAGTCGGCCAGGTGCTGTCGGTCGGCGACGGCGTCGCCCGCGTCCACGGGCTGGACCGCGTCCAGGCCGGCGAGATGGTCGAGTTCCCGGGCGGCATCAAGGGCATGGCGCTCAACCTCGAGAACGACAATGTCGGCGTCGTGATCTTCGGCGACGACCGCTCGATCAAGGAAGGCGACACCGTCAAGCGCACCGGCGCCATCGTCGACGTGCCGGTGGGCAAGGGCCTGCTCGGCCGCGTGGTCGACGGCCTCGGCAACCCGATCGACGGCAAGGGCCCGATCCAGGCCACCGAACGCAAGCGGGTCGACGTGAAGGCGCCGGGCATCATCCCGCGCAAGTCGGTGCACGAGCCGATGCAGACCGGCCTCAAGGCCATCGACAGCCTGGTGCCGATCGGCCGCGGCCAGCGCGAGCTGATCATCGGCGACCGCCAGACCGGCAAGACCGCCGTCGCGATCGACACCTTCATCAACCAGAAGGGCATCAACGCGTCGGGCGACGAGAAGCGGAAGCTCTACTGCATCTACGTCGCCGTCGGCCAGAAGCGATCGACCGTCGCGCAGATCGTGAAGATGCTCGAGGACAACGGCGCGCTGGAGTACTCCATCGTTGTCGCCTCGACCGCGTCCGAGCCGGCGCCGCTGCAGTATCTGGCGCCCTACACCGGCTGCACCATGGGCGAGTACTTCCGCGACAACGGCATGCACGCCGTGATCGTGTACGACGACCTGTCGAAGCAGGCCGTCGCCTACCGCCAGATGTCGCTGCTGCTGCGCCGCCCGCCGGGCCGCGAAGCCTATCCCGGCGACGTTTTCTACCTGCACTCGCGCCTGCTCGAGCGCGCGGCGAAGATGAACGACGCCAATGGCGCCGGTTCGCTGACGGCGCTGCCGGTGATCGAGACCCAGGCCGGCGACGTGTCGGCCTACATCCCGACCAACGTGATTTCGATCACCGACGGCCAGATCTTCCTCGAGACCGAGCTCTTCTATAAGGGCATCCGCCCGGCCATCAACGTCGGCCTGTCGGTGTCGCGCGTCGGCTCGGCCGCGCAGATCAAGGCGATGAAGCAGGTCGCCGGCCGCATCAAGCTCGAACTCGCGCAGTACCGCGAAATGGCGGCCTTCGCGCAGTTCGCCTCGGACCTCGACGCTGCGACCCAGCGCCT